>JAZRQI010000023.1:0-5671 GCA_045649705.1 Acutalibacteraceae bacterium | reverse complement strand
CCGATATCGGATACTGTTGCTCCGCCTGCCATAAGTGCTGTTTCAAGAACGCCGTCACCCTGTGTTTCAGACCTTGTATAAACAGGTACGCAAGGTGAATTATAGTTTGATACATAGGCAATCTTCATACCGCTTTTAACTGCATTGTCAAGCATTGCATCACGGTTTTTCATCATATCCTGTAATTTTTCTGCTCTTTCAATGATTTTGGCATACTTTGTTTCTTCACCCTCAAAGCAGTATTTCTTTGCTGCTTCATATTCGTCAGTCTGAACAAGCGCCCACAATACGGGCATAGTTGCAAAATTGGGTTTGAGAACCTCGTTGAACGCACCCTCTTTAAGGCTATCAACAAGGAATCCTGCCATACCGCCTACAAGGTAGCCGATGCCTGTATACCTGAGAACAAGCATAAGTGTTTCAAGGTCTTCACCAGCAAGACCTGTAAGGAAATTAAGTGCAGAATTTGCGGTAAGTTCAATATTTCCCTGAAGAATGTCACTTACAACATAAGCACCGTTTACTGTTGAACAGAGGAAAATGCAGGAATTTATCTGGTCTGTGCCGTATTCTGTCATATATGCCAGAGTTTCAACACCGCCCATACTGCAGCAGATGATGTTGATTTTGTCTGCACCTGCGTCTGCCATTGCTTTTTCTGCCATTTCATTAAGACCGTCTGCATTGTCAAAGGGGTCAAGACGCCAGTCATAGTAATAGAAATATGTTCTGTCTGCACCGAAAGCTTCAATACAACTTTTTACAACACCTTTTTCAGCAGAAGAATCGTCATCTGCAAATGCAAGGTTATTGTAATTTTCAACTGCAAGAGGATATACCGTTTCAGGTGAAACATCGTAAACTGAATCACCATTTTCATCGCAGGAATAGCCTTTGAGAATGTTTGAAGCATAATCAAAAATTGATGATGTAAGACCGTCTGTGTTCATTGTGAGAACTGTTTTGAAAAGTCCCATTACAACGGTGAGAATTATGTCTTCAACTTTGATTTCACCGAGAATTGCTCTTTCTGTCTCTTTCCCCTGGTCAATTGTAAGACCTGTGAAATTCATACCTGAAACCACAATTGTAGGTGTTCTTGCATCCTTTGCAGATGTACCGTAAACTGATGCAGAAAGAGTGAATGCAATGGTTATTGCGAGAATCATTGAAATTATCTTTTTCATAATAACTTCCTCCTGTACTATGTAGCATAAAAACCTCCGACAGGGATGCCGAAGGTTTTTCTTTTGAATCAAAGATTCTTGATATCGTCTTTGCTGACGAGTTTAACGCCGTTTGTTTCAAGGATTTTCATAGCCTTGTTGTTATCTTCAACACGTACAACAACGTACGCATACTGCTTTGAAATAGTAATGAAAGCATACATATACTCAACATTGATACCGTTTGTATAAAGAAGTTCCATAACTCGTGAAAGGCTGCCGGGCTCGTCAGTAATAGCAACACCTACAACCTCTGTGATTGAAACGATGCAGTCGTTTTCTTTCAGTGCTTTCTTTGCCTTTTCCTCGTCGCTTACGATAAGACGGAGAATACCGAAATCCTTTGTATCTGCAATTGACATTGCACGGATATCGATGTTTTCCTGAGCAAGAATGTGAGTAATTTCACCAAGGGCACCTGCTTTGTTTTCAACGAAAATTGATAACTGATTGATTGTCATAGTATGTTACCTCCTTATTTATTTCTGTTGTCAATAACACGTTTTGCCTTGCCTTCTGAACGGGCAATTGTGTTGGGAGCTACAAGTTTAACATCGGCTGCAACACCGAGAAGTGATTTGAGACCTTCTTCAATAGCGTGTTCTGCTTTTGAAATTTCAGTAATTGTATCAGAGAACATCACGTCTGACATTTCTACCTGAACCTGAATTGTATCAAGGTTATTGTGTCTTTCAACAACAATCTGATAGTTGGGAGCATAACCCATATTGAGAAGAACTGTTTCAATCTGTGACGGGAATACGTTAACGCCTCTGATGATGAGCATATCGTCTGTTCTGCCCATAGGCTTAGACATTTTAACAAAAGTTCTGCCGCAAGCACATTTTTCGTGTGAAAGAACTGCAATGTCTCTTGTTCTGTAACGGAGAATGGGGAATGCTTCCTTTGTAATACATGAGAAAACAATTTCACCGGGAGTTCCGTCAGGTACGGGTTCACCTGTATCAGGGTCAAGTGCTTCGATAATGAAGTGATCTTCGTTTACGTGCATACCTGACTGTTCTGAACATTCGTAAGCAACACCGGGACCCATAATTTCTGTAAGACCGTAAACATCGTAAGCCTTGATACCCAGTTTCTCTTCAAGCTGAAGTCTCATTTCCTGTGTCCAGGGTTCTGCACCGAAAATACCTGCTTTGAGTGAAAGTTTTGAGATATCAACACCCTGTTTTTCCATTGTTTCTGCAATGTACATAGCGTAAGAAGGTGTGCAGCAGAGAACGTCCGGACCGAAATCCTGAAGAATTGTTATCTGTCTTGCTGTGTTACCGCTTGAAACAGGAATTGCCATTGCGCCAAGCTTTGTTGTACCGCCGTGGAAACCAAAGCCGCCTGTGAAAAGTCCGTAACCGTAAGAAACGTGAACTTTTGAAGATTTATCTGCACCTACTGCTACTAACTGTCTTGCACAGATATCATCCCACACGTCAAGGTCGTTTTTAGTGTAACCTACAACAATCTGTTTACCTGTTGTACCGCTTGATGCGTGAACTCTTACAACCTCGTCCATATCACAAGCAAAGAGGCCATAAGGATATGTATCTCTCAGATCCTGTTTGCAGGTAAAGGGAAGTTTTCTCAAATCATCTACTGACTTGATATCTTCGGGTGTTACACCTGCTTCATCCATCATTGCTCTGTAATAAGGAACTTTCTCATAAACTCTTTTAACAGTTTTTACAAGTCGTTCACTTTGCCACTCGGTGATTTGTTCACGGGAGGCAGTTTCCATTTCTTCCTGCCAATATTTCATAGTTGTTTGCATCTCTTTTCTTAGTAGTTATATCCAAGGCTCAGAGCCTTTTTGTTAAGTTCAATAAACTTGGGTTTTACTGACTCTTCAAGTGCTTTTTCCCATTTTGCATAGTCAATGTGGAAATACTTTGCAAGTCTGCCCATAAGAACTACGTTAACAGCCTTTGATGAACCTGCTTCCTCTGCAAGAGAAAGTGCATCAATACCGTCAATGTCAAGACCTTTTTCTGTCAGTTCATCAAGGATATTTTCGGGATAAACCGCTGCACCTGTAATAACAGGCATAGGGTCAATCTGCTGAGTGTTTACAATAAGCTTACCGCCTTTTTTAAGGCAATGTGCCCATCTTGCACCTTCCAGCTTTTCAAATGAAATAACGAAGTCTGCTTCGCCTTCTTCAATGATGGGTGAATAAACCTTATCACCGAATCTTACATAAGTTACAACAGAACCGCCCCTCTGGCTCATACCGTGAACTTCTGATACTTTAACGTCGTAGCCCTCATTCATAAGAACTCTGCCTAAAAGTTTACTTGCGAGAAGTGAACCCTGACCGCCTACACCGACAATCATTATGCTTTTTGTTTCCATCTGAATCACTCCTCCCCTTTGATTGCGTCAAATGCGCAAAGCTGTTCGCAGACTCCGCAACCTACACAGAGTGTTGCATCGATATCTGCTTTCTTATTATGTATGCTGATTGCAGGGCAACCAAGTTTCATACATTTCTTACAACCCTTACACTTGTCAACATCAACTGTTACAGGCTTCTTGGGTTTCACATATTTGAGAAGAACACAAGGTCTTCTTGAAATTATAACTGAGGGTTCTTCTGCTGCAAGTTCTTCTTTAAGAACTTTATCGCATTCCAGAAGATTATACGGGTCAACCACTCTTACTCTGTCGATACCGATTGCACGGCAGAAAGATTCAAGGTCGATTTTTGATGCAGGGTCACCCTTGATTGTATAACCTGTTGTGGGGTTCTGCTGATGACCTGTCATACCTGTGATTGAGTTGTCAAGAATAATAACAGTTGAGTTTGAAGCATTGTAAGCAATGTTTACAAGACCTGTCATACCTGAGTGCATAAATGTTGAGTCACCGATAACTGCAACTGATTTCTTTTCACCCTTTTCGCCCATAGCCTTGTTAAAGCCATGAAGTCCTGAGATTGAAGCACCCATACAGAGTGTTGTATCAATTGCGCCAAGAGGAAGCTGAGCACCGAGAGTGTAGCAACCGATGTCACCGCTGACTGTCACCTTGTTCTGTGAAAGAGTGTAGAACATTCCTCTGTGAGGACAACCTGCACACATAACGGGAGGACGAATGGGAAGAACTGTATCAGGCGCAATGCTCTCTTTCTTTTCAAGACCGAGAACTGTTGCAATTGTTTTCTGTGAATATTCACCGATATTTGTGAAGAGTTCTTTGCCCTCAACCTGAATACCATTGTTCTTACAATGTGTTTCGATGATACCGTCAAGTTCTTCGATAACTACAAGTCTTTTCACTTTTGATGCGAAATCCTTGATTTTATCTACAGGTAAGGGATGAACCATCCCGATTTTAAGTACACTTACTGTATCGCCGAAAATTTCTTTAACGTACTGGTAAGATGCACCTGATGTGATGATACCTAAATCTGTACCACCCATTTCAACTCTGTTGAATTCGTCTGATTCAGAAACTTCCTTGCGGAGAAGTTCTGTTCTTTCTTCAACAAAGGGATGACGTTTTTTAGCGTTACCGGGCATCATAACATATTTGCCGATATTTTTTTCGTATTCTTTCTGAGGTACTTCCACTCTGTCAGAAGTTTCAACAATGCTCTGTGAGTGAGCAATTCTTGTGCACATTCTGAGAAGAACGGGAGTATCATATTTTTCTGAAAGTTCAAATGCTTTCTTTGTGAATTCAAGGCTTTCAGATGAATCTGCAGGTTCAAGCATAGGAATTTTTGATGCTATTGCATAGTGACGTGAATCCTGCTCGTTCTGCGATGAGTGCATACCGGGGTCATCTGCAACGCAGATGACGAGACCGCCGTTTACACCTGTGTATGACATTGTGAAAAGAGGGTCTGCTGCAACGTTGAGACCAACGTGTTTCATTGCACAGGCACTTCTTTTTCCGCCGAGAGATGCACCGAATGCAACTTCCATTGCAACTTTTTCGTTAGGTGCCCACTCGCAATAAATTTCGTTATATTCACTTGCAAATTCAGTGATTTCTGTACTGGGTGTGCCGGGGTAACTTGAAACTACTCCGCAACCCGCTTCATAAAGACCTCTGGCAACAGCAGCGTTGCCTATCATTATCTCTTTCACTTATTCTACCTCATTTCTCTTATCTACAATTCTTCTTGCTTTGCCCTCGTATCTTTTGATTGAACGGGGTGCTACAAGGGAAACCTTTGCGCTGATACCAAGAACTGTTTTAAGTTTTGCAACTGCAAGGTTTCTTAACTCTTCAAGTTTGCCGTAATTTTCAAGAAGAGATACATCATTGATTTCAATTCTGACTTCAAGATAGTCTGTATAATTTTTACGAGTCAGCACAAGTTCATAGTGAGGTGAAATACCGTCAATCTGAGCAAGAACTGATTCAATCTGTGACGGGAACACGTTAACACCGCGGATTTTAAGCATATCGTCTGCTCTGCC
>JAZRQI010000022.1:0-5590 GCA_045649705.1 Acutalibacteraceae bacterium | reverse complement strand
CAAGCATTTTGAAGAAAAAGAAATGCCTACTGCAAAGGATATTAAGTCTGGTGCAAAGCCGGATGCTATCAAAGCAGTGTATAATAAGGGCAAAAAAGCCTAAGTCGAATAAATAGGAGGAATAAATCATGAAACTTGATAGAGTTATCGCAGTTAGAAATAATAAAACAATATACCGTGATGGGGAAACCTGCGTTAAGGTATTTAATGAAAACTACTCAAAGTCTGATGTTTTAAACGAAGCGCTTAATCAGGCAAGAATCGAAGAAACAGGACTTAACATTCCGAAAGTTTTAGAAGTAACTATGGTGGATGGCAAATGGGCTATTGTGTCAGAGTACATAAAGGGCAAAACACTTGCTCAGCTTATGGAAGAAGATGCTGATAAGAAAGACGAGTATCTCGAACTTCTTGTTAAACTTCAGCTTGAAGTTCATTCTAAAAAATCTCCTTTGCTTAACAAATTAAAGGATAAGATGAACCGCAAAATCAGCGAAACAGACCTTGATGCAACAACCCGTTATGACTTACACACTCGCTTAGAAGGTATGCCTAAGCATACAAAGGTTTGCCACGGCGACTTCAATCCTTCAAACATCATTATCGCAGAAGACGGCACACCTTACATCTTAGTCTGGTCACACGCAACTCAGGGTAATGCTTCAGCGGATGCTGCAAGAACCTACCTGCTCTTCTGGCTTAACGGAGACATCAGCGGAGCAAAGAAATATCTTGACTTGTTCTGCGAAAAGAGTGAAACTGCAAAACAGTATGTTCAGAAATGGATGCCAATCGTTGCGGCTTCTCAGTCAGTTAAAGGTAATTCTCATGAGCGTGAATTCTTGCTCTCTTGGGTAGACGTTGTAGATTACGAATAATAAAATAAAACAAAGCGGTTTGTGCCTTGAAAAAAGGCACAGACTGCACAAATGTGAAAGGATGTTTTGAAATGAAAATTACAGTATGTATTGGTAGTTCATGTCATATTAAAGGTTCCCGTCAGGTTGTAGAGCAGCTTCAGTATTTAATCGCTGAAAACAAGCTTGATGATAAAGTAGAACTCGGCGGCACATTCTGCATGGGCAAATGTCAGCAGGGTGTATGTGTAACAGTAGATGATAGCTTCCATTCTGTTACACCTGAAACAGTAGATGAGTTCTTCAAAAAAGAAGTTTTAGCGAAAGTGTGAGGATGATATGGTAATTCAAATATGCGTTGGCAGTTCTTGTCATTTAAAGGGTTCACCTGAAATTGTAGAGTTACTTACCAAAGCAGCCCAGGAACACCATCTTGAGAACGAAATAACACTTGTCGGTAGCTTTTGTATCGGCAAGTGTAACCGCTATGGTGTAACTGTTCAGGTGGATGACGAAATCCACACAGGTATCACCCGTGAAAATTTTAAAGAATTTTTTTGTGATAAAGTGCTAGCTAGGATTGAAAACGAAAGGAAGTGACTGGAATGCCAAATTGTTTAACATTAAAAAAATCAAACTGTAAAAACTGTTATAAGTGTATTCGTCACTGTCCAGTCAAAGCAATTCGTTTTTCCGGCAATCAGGCACATATTATCGGAAATGAATGTATTTTGTGCGGACAGTGTTTTGTTGTTTGTCCACAAAACGCAAAACAGATTGTTGATGAAACCGAAAAAGTAAAGGTGTTTTTACAAAGCGGTGATCCCGTTGTTGTAAGTATAGCACCATCATTTGTTGCCAATTATGAAGGCGTCGGAATTAATGCAATGCGGGATAGCCTTCAAAAGCTTGGCTTTTACGAAGTTGAAGAAACTGCAATCGGTGCAACAATCGTTAAAAACGAGTACGAAAGAATGCTTAAAGAAGATGAGCGTGATATTATAATCACCTCTTGTTGTCATTCAATCAACTTACTTATACAAAAATACTTTCCTGCAGAGCTTGAATACTTAGCAGATGTAGTATCTCCAATGCAGGCACACTGTATGGATATTAAAAAGAGATTTCCAAAGGCGAAAACAGTATTTATAGGTCCTTGTGTTGCTAAGAAAGATGAAGCAGAACATTACGAGGGTATTGTGGATGCGGTTTTGACCTTTGAAGAACTTACAAATTGGTTAAAAGAAGAAAATATTGAGCTTGCAACAGATATGGATTTTAATGAAGAAAGTCGTGCAAGATTCTTCCCGACAACAGGTGGTATTCTTAAAACAATGGCACAGGATGCACCGGGTTATACTTATATGGCTCTTGACGGAATTGATAACTGTGTTGATGCACTTCGTGATATAGAAAGCGGAAAAATCCATAAATGCTTTATTGAAATGTCGGCTTGTAGCGGCAGCTGTATCGGCGGTCCTGTTATGGAAAAATATCACCGCACAGCCCCAATCAAAGATTTTATTACCATAGCAAATTATGCAGGTAACAAAGACTTTGATGTAGTGCAGCCTGATAATACGGAACTGAAAAAACAGTTTACTTATATTGAACACAGATTACCAAAGCCTTCCGAGACCGAAATTTATAATGTTCTCCGTCAGATGGGTAAATTCAAGCCTTCTGATGAACTTAACTGTGGTTCATGCGGATATAACACCTGTCGTGAAAAGGCTGTTGCTATTTGTCAGGGTAAAGCTGAAATTTCTATGTGCTTACCTTTCCTAAAAGACAAGGCAGAAAGCTTTTCTGATGCTATCGTTAAGAACACACCAAATGGTCTTATAGTTCTTAATGAAGAGTTAGAAGTACAACAGATAAATGAAGCCGCAAGAAATATTATGAACATTCGCTCAAGTGCAGATGTACTTGGTGATTTGGTTGTTCGTATTATGGACCCAAGGGACTTTATGGAAGTAAGAACTACAGGCAAAGATATCAGAAACAAGAAAGTTTATCTTGCTGAATACAAGCGTTATATTGAACAGTCGGTTGTGTATGATAAGGACTCACATCTTCTCATTGGTATTATGCGTGATATTACCGATGAACAGAACGAACGTGAAAAGAAAGAAAATATCAGCCGTCAAACTGTTGAGGTTGCGGATAAGGTTGTTGACAAGCAGATGCGTATTGTTCAGGAAATTGCATCTTTACTTGGTGAGACAGCCGCAGAAACAAAAATTGCACTTGCAAAGCTAAAGGAGTCGATACAGGATGAATGATTTATGTGCAGATATCGGCTACAAAAGTATTAACCATTATGGCGAACAGCTTTGCGGTGACCATGTAGAGATTGTTGAACAAAATGATAATTCAACGGTTATCGTTCTTGCAGACGGACTTGGAAGCGGAGTGAAAGCAAGTATTCTTTCAACTCTTACATCAAAGATTATTTCAACAATGATGGCTGCAGGACTTCCGATTGAAGAATGTGTATCAACCATTGCGGCAACACTTCCGGTTTGTTCAGTTCGTGGTGTTGCATACTCAACATTTACAATTATGCACATCATAAATAATGAAACTGCTGAAATCATTCAGTACGACAATCCGCATACTATTGTTCTTCGTGATAATAAGAATTACGATTATCCTAAAACTGAAATGAATATTGACGGTAAGAAAATATATAAGTCTGTTATCAGACTAAAGGAAGGCGACATTTTTATCGCTATGAGTGACGGATGTCCTCATGCCGGAATTGGTATGGCATATAACTTTGGATGGAAACGTGAAGACATTATAGAATTTATGGAAACAATGTCTGTAACAGGACTTACTGCAAAGAATTTGTCTACACTTTTAGTTGATGAATGTGATAAACTATACGGACAAAAGCCCGGTGATGATGCCACAGCTTGTATCGTTAAAATCAGAAAAAGAGAGCCAATGAACATCCTGTTCGGTCCGCCATCTAACCGTGATGATTGTGACCGTATGATGTCTCTGTTCTTCTCCAAAGAAGGAAAACACATTATCTGCGGCGGTACAACATCTTCCATTGCTGCAAAATATTTAAGAAAACCACTTCAGGCTACATTGAATTTTGAGAAATCTGATGTTCCGCCTATTGCCAAGCTTGAAGGTGTTGATTTAGTAACTGAAGGCGTTATTACAATGAACAAGGTAATTGAATACGCAAAGGATTATTTAGGCGAAAACGAACTTTATGAGCATTGGAATTATAAGCGTGACGGAGCTTCTTTAATTTGTCAGTTATTGTTTGAGGAGGCAACAGATATAAACTTCTATGTTGGTCGTGCTATAAATCCTGCACATCAAAACCCTGATTTGCCAATCAATTTCAGTATTAAAATGAATTTGGTTGAAGAGCTTTCAAAAAGCTTGAAAGAAATGGGAAAACGCATAAAAGTAAGTTATTTTTAAGGAGAGTGAATTATGAGAAAATTTGACACAAAAGTTCAGCACTTAAAATATAAAGTGCTTCGCGAAGTTGCAAGAGAGGCATGGAATGACACTCTTCTTGAAAACGTTTTGGAAATTCCCAAAACCATTGTTCCGGGTAAGACATCAACAATGCGTTGTTGTGTTTATAAGGAAAGAGCTATACTTTCTGAGCGTGTAAAAATCGCTATGGGCGGAGATAAAGAAAATCCAAATGTGATTGAAGTAATTGAAATTGCCTGTGATGAATGTCCTGCAGCAGGATATGAGGTAACAGATTCCTGTCGTGGATGTCTCGCTCACAGATGTGAGGATGTATGTAAAAGAGGTGCAATTTCCTTTGATCACAACCATGTGGCACATATTGATAAATCAAAATGTGTCGAGTGTGGTCAATGTGCCAAGGTATGTCCTTATTCCGCTATTGTTAATCGCAAACGCCCTTGTCAGAATGCTTGTAAAATAAAGGCTATCTCTATCAATGAAGGAAATGCGGCAGCAATAGATAACAACAAATGCACAGCTTGCGGAGCTTGTGTATATCAGTGCCCGTTCGGTGCTATTATGGATAAATCGTATATCTTAAATGTAATTGATTTCATAAAGAAAAGTGATAATAACGAAAAGTATAAAGTTTATGCATTGGTCGCTCCGTCTATTTCAAGTCAGTTTACCTATGCAAAGCTCGGTCAGGTTATTAAAGGCTTAAAAGAACTTGGTTTCTACACAGTTGTAGAAGCAGCACTTGGTGCAGATATGGTTGCACAGGCAGAATCAAAAGAACTTGCAGAAAAAGGATTTTTAACAAGCTCCTGCTGCCCTGCATTTGTAGCTTATGTAAAATCAGCATTCCCTGATTTAGTTCAGCATATTTCGCACAACCTTTCACCAATGGCTACCCTTGCAAAATACATAAAGGAAACCGATTCAAATTCAAAGGTTGTCTTTATTGGCCCTTGTACTGCAAAAAAAGCAGAGGCACAACTTGAAGATGTGAAACCGTATGTTGATGCGGTTATGACCTTTGAAGAACTTCAGGCATTGTATGACAGCAAGGATATTGACATTACAACTCTTGAAGAAGATGTTTTAGATAACGCATCTTATTTTGGTAGAATATTTGCTCGTAGCGGCGGTCTTTCCGATGCAGTTGCACAAGGTCTAAAAGAACAGAATATTGACTTTGATTTAAAGGCAATTCCTTGTGATGGAATTGAAGAGTGCAAAATGGCGCTTCTCAAAAAGAGTAAAAATGTTTTAGATGC
>JAZRQI010000021.1:0-8104 GCA_045649705.1 Acutalibacteraceae bacterium | reverse complement strand
TTGCCGTTTTTCATACATAACGCAAACTCTGCGAGAATATCATTCAATCCGTCAGTCATACTCTGCCAATTGTTCTCAGAGTAATCCTTCGTCTTCTCGGTATATTCCTTGTATGCGTGGGTTTTACCCCATTTTTCCTGTGCCTCAGTCTTGTATTTTTCAAATTCGCTGTTATCAAAAGCAGTCATAACATTTTCTCCTTTCACGGCATCGTCAATGGCGGAAATCAGTCGTTCCAGCCTTTCTTTTTTGAGTGTGAGCAGATTTTTTTGCTCTTTCAGTGCCTCGTTTTTGTTATAATTCGGGGATGATAGTATCTTTCCGATGCTCTTCAAAGAAAATTCAAGTTCACGGTAAAAGAGAATCTCCTGCATACGAATAAGTGAATTTTCATCGTAAAAACGATACCCTGTATTTCCGTCAACACAGGCAGGCTTCAACAACCCTATTTCATCGTAATAATGAAGTGTGCGCACACTTACACCCGTAAAATCGGCAAATTCTTTAATCTGCATTTTCATTTTTACCACCTCGCAAAAACGAGTATAAACCATAACGTAGCGTGAGAGTCAATAGAATTTTGAAAAATTATTTATCAAGTCCTGACAAATCGGATTTTATTGGTTAGTCCACTCGTCTCTTGAAATCGCAAACACCTTCATAGTTACATTTTTATCATTAGAAAACTCATCCACTTGTTTACAACCATAGGAAATCGCAGTTTTAACTGACGGTTCATTGGTATATTTCATATAGGAATAAATAACATTAAATGGAGTATTATTGAAAGTCCAATCACGAACTGCAATTGTCGCCTCTTTAGCGTATCCTTTTCTTTGTTTATCAACTCTTATATGGTAACCGATTTCAGGCTTTATCTGACCATTGATAGGTTGCATTGTCAATCCGCAATCACCTATCACCTCTCCCGTTTCTTTCAAACAGACTGCCCACAGTCCAAAACCAAATATACGATACCTTTCCATATTTCGCTTTATCCAGTTTCTCACTCCGGCTTCGTCTAATGTATATGGATAATGCTTCATTATTTCCGGATCACCCAAAACCTTATAGATTTCATCGAAATCATTTTCTGTTACTTCTCTTAATAATAAACGTTCTGTTTCAATAATCATTACTTTTCTCCTTTAAAATTTATTTATCCGTCTGATAATATTTTACCACAGAAATGAAAATAAATAAACCCCAAAACCATAAGGTTTCGGGGTTTGATTGTGAAGATAAGGAAATTATCTCTTTGAGAACTGGGGTGCACGACGTGCGCCTTTGAGACCGTATTTCTTTCTTTCCTTCATTCTGGGGTCACGTGTAAGGAAGCCTGCCTTCTTGAGTGAACCTCTGAGAGCTTCATCATACTGAAGAAGAGCTCTTGAAAGACCGTGACGGATAGCACCAGCCTGACCTGTTACGCCACCACCGTTTACACGGCAAACGATGTCAAACTTCTCTGTTGTGCCTGTAAGAGCGAGAGGCTGACGAACGATGAGTTTAAGTGTTTCAAGACCGAAATAATCGTCGATATCTCTGTCGTTGATTGTGATTTTGCCTGTTCCTGCATATACACGAACTCTTGCTACTGATTTCTTTCTACGGCCTGTACCATAGAAGTAAGGACTTGTTTCGTACATTTAAATTTGCCTCCCTTTCTTAAAATTCCCAAGCTGTGGGCTGCTGAGCAGCATGCTTGTGTTCTGCGCCTCTGTAAACGCGAAGTCTTGTGAGAGCCTGACGGCCGATTGAAGTTGAAGGAATCATACCTTTAACTGCAAGTTCAACTGCGAATTCAGGTTTTGTTCTCATAAGTGTGCTGTACTGTACTTTCTTCATGTTACCGATGTAACCTGTGTGATGATAGTACATTTTCTGATTAAGTTTGTTGCCTGTAAGAACAACTTTTTCTGCATTGATGATGATAACGTGGTCACCGCAATCTACATGGGGTGCGAATGTGGGTTTGTTCTTGCCTCTGAGAAGGTTTGCTGCTTCAACAGCTACACTACCGAGTGTTTTGCCTTCTGCATCAATCACATACCACTTACGGCTGATGTCTGCCGCTTTAGGCATATAAGTTGACATAATCTTTTCCTCCCGATTAATACAATATTTTTTTCGTGAGATTACGGGATTAACGGGTGGTCCCGAAACTCACAGTACCCGAATATATTATCACAAGGTTAATTTTTTGTCAATACCTTTTTTAAAGTTTTTTAATTTAGCATTTACAATCTCTTGTTTTCTCGTTTTTCCTCGTTTTTTCTCCGTTTTCCTGATTTATCATTTTCAAAAATTTTTCTAAAAATTTGAAGGAAGCCTTCTTAAGGGCTTCCTTCGCTAATTTATTATTCATTTTCCATTGTTTCTCTGTATGCAAGTGCTGCCTGATGAACCTCTTCTTTTCTCTTACCTGTGAGCTTATAGAAGATGAAGGGTACACCTGCAAGGAGCATCATAATACCGTGAACAATTGTGTAGAAGAACAAAAGCATAACCTTTGTCTGAAATTCCTGTTCGGGATAAACGCCTTCAACGGGCTGTACATAACCGATGATTGAGCCGTCACCGTAAAGGAAACGGGGTGCAAGAGTTGATGCAACAGTACCTGAAATTGTAGCACCGATACCGCACACAAATCCCAATGTAGCATCAAGACGTTTATGTGATTTGACTTCGATATCTTCAAGGATATCAGCCTGGAACATTGCAGGAATAAGGTTTGATGCACCGAACTGCAGACCGATAAGGAAAAGTGCTGCGATGAAAACTATCTGTAGAACTGCATTTCCTGTTTTGAAATACTGCACACCGATTGCGAATGCAGCAGAGTTTGCGATAAGTGAATAGATACCTGATGCTATGTAAATCTGCTTTGAGTTGAACTTTTTAAGGAGTGCCTTTACAATAAGCATACCTACGAAAGTACCGATACCTGTAGGAAGTCCCAGAAGGATGAATTTGCTTGAAGAACCGAGAAGTGCTGCTGCCAGGAAAACGCCCATATAGTTTGCAACACCGCGGAAGTTTTTCAGAAATTCACTGATAATAACAATCCAGGCATATTTGTTTTTGAGAACATCTTTGTAGCCGAGGAAAGGATTGCGTTTTTCTGTGCTGTATGCTACGCGTTCTTTTACTTTTCGTGTTGCGATAAGCATAAATATTACTGCTACGAGTGAACAAGCAACTGCTGAACCAAGGTACTGATATTCTTCTTTGTCTGTGATAAGACCTGCTACGAGAACAACTACGAGAGGTGCTGAGTTACCGACTGCATTTACTATTCCTCGGAAAGTAAGGGCGGTGTCTCTTTCCTCACTGTTGGGTGAAATTACAACTGCCACATTGTTAAGAGCACCTGCAAAAACATTGAGTATGTTATAGATAAGCTGGAGGCAGATACACCAGATAACTATCATTGATGTTGTTCTGTCAATGAAAGGCGGTGTGTAATACATAAGAATTACAACAAGACCGAAAGGTATTGCCCAGTTTCTGACAAGAGGAAGGAATTTGGCTTTGCCTTTTCTCGGAGGTCTGTCAACTCGCATCATAAGGAAGAAGTTGATGAAATAACTTGCAATCGAGCAGACGAGGTTGATTGTACTTACCTGTCCTGATTCAAGTCCGAGAATGTTGATGAGGTACGCCTGACGGTAACTGCCGCACATACCTGTCATAGTTGTGAGGAAAAATGTTCCCATCAGAAAGAAAATAAGTTCATTTGTGGAAACCAGCTTTTTGCTGTCTTTTTGCAAATTCTGCATTACATTACCTCCCTTTAAAGGATTTTTAATTTTATTTCAGGGCTTATTTGCCGCCGAATTTTTTCTTCATTCTCAGTTCTTTTGAAAGAATACGTTTTCTCAGTCTTAAAGATTTGGGAGTGATTTCAAGAAGTTCATCATCGCTGATAAATTCCATTGACTGTTCAAGGCTGAGCACTGAATGAGGAACAAGTCTGAGAGCATCGTCAGAACCTGATGCACGTGTGTTGGTCATCTGTTTTTTCTTGCAGACGTTACAAACGATGTCTTCATCCTTTGAACATTCACCAACAATCATACCCTCATAAACTTCAACACCGGGGCCGATGAAGAGTCGTCCTCTTTCCTGAGTGTTAAAGAGACCGTAACCTGTACTTTCACCTGTTTCGTGAACGACAATTGAGCCTCTTTCTCTCATCTTGATATCACCTGTGTAAGGAACATATCCGTCAAAGAGCTGGTTCATAATACCGTTACCGTTTGTATCTGTCATAAACTCTGAACGGTAACCGATAAGTCCTCTTGAGGGGATTCTGAATTCAAGGTGACTCATTCCACCGTCACGTGTGCCCATATTTTCAAGTTCACCTTTACGTGAACCTAATTTTTCAATAACTGCACCAACGTAGTTTTCGGGAACTTCAACAATAAGAAGTTCAACAGGCTCCATCATCACGCCGTCAATTTCTTTCATAATAACTTTCGGACGTGAAACCTGGAACTCGTAACCCTCACGGCGCATAGTTTCAATGAGAATTGAAAGGTGAAGTTCACCTCTGCCTGATACCTTGAAAGTATCTGTAGTTTCAGTGTCTTCAACGCGCATACTTACGTTAGTTTCAACTTCCTTGTAAAGTCTGTCTCGAAGATTTCTTGAAGTTACGAACTTACCTTCCCTGCCTGCGAAAGGACTGTCATTGACAATAAAGTTCATTGAAATTGTAGGCTCGTCAATTTTGATAAAGGGCAGAGGTTCAACGCAGTCGGGAGCACAGATTGTTTCACCGATGTTAAGTCCCTCAATACCTGATACACAAATAAGGTCACCCATTGATGCAGAATCAACTTCAACTCTTTTAAGACCTTCAAACTGATAAAGTCTTGCAATTTTAACGTTCTGTGTTGTTCCGTCAGTTTTGCAGAGCACCATATTGGAGCCTTTTTTAAGACTACCACGCTCTACTCGTCCGATACCGATTCTTCCTATGTAATCGTCATAGTCAAGGCTTGAGAAGAGTACCTGTGCAGGGCCGTTAAGGTCACCCTCGGGACACTCGATATTTTCAAGAATAGAATCAAGAAGAGGTCTCATATCCCCTTCTCTGACAGAACTGTCAAGTGAAGAATAACCCTCTCTTGCAGAAGCATAGACTACAGGGAATTCAAGCTGGTCTTCGTTAGCACCGAGTTCAATGAAAAGGTCGAGCGCTTCGTCGATAACTTCCTCAGGACGTGCACCGGGACGGTCGATTTTGTTTACAACAACTACAACTTTCTTTTCAAGACCAAGTGCCTTTTTAAGAACAAATCTTGTCTGAGGCATACATCCCTCAAAAGCATCAACAAGAAGAAGTACACCGTCAACCATCATAAGAATTCGTTCAACTTCTCCACCGGAATCAGCATGTCCGGGAGTGTCAACGATGTTTATTTTCGTATCCTTGTAGTGAATAGAAGTATTTTTAGAAAGGATTGTAATACCTCTTTCTCTTTCAAGGTCATTTGAGTCCATTACTCTGTCCTGCACCTGCTCATTTGAACGGAAAATACCGCTCTGTTTGAGCATCTCATCAACCAGGGTTGTTTTACCGTGGTCAACGTGAGCAATAATGGCTACATTTCTTACTTCGTTTCTCTTTTCCAAATTTTTTCACCTTCAAAATAAAATTCCAAATATATATTATACTACTGTTAAAGTGCATTTACAAGACTTTTAATGATGAAATCTTCCGCCCAGTTCCGCATCGATTTCTTTGGGGTATTTTCCTGAAATTATCATAAGTCCCATAAGCGACATCAGTGCCGAGCCGAGAGCATAAAAAACCGTACCCGTTTCGCGAGTAGTGAAATAGCCGATTGCTACAATTATCAGGCTGAACACCGAAAGTGCAATAAGATAAATTGCACTTTTTACTCCGTTTTTCTTCCAAAGAAAAGAAGTAACGAAATACACTACTGCTGACACTGCAAAAAGTGCAGGAAGTATTGTATAAAGAGCAAGGCTCATTCCGTTAAGAAAATGTGCTGTTACAAGAGTAGCAACCGTCACTGCAAGAATTGCCCACATCATATATTTACCGAAATATACATCGTTTTTCTTAATGTAATATTTAAGAGGTCTGAGTTCACCGTACTCAGGATATTCTGCAACTCTCATACCCTCAAGAACAGGTTTTTCGTCTGTTGCCTTTTCTCCGCAAAGAGGACAAACTTTAACATTTTCGCCAAGGTCCACATTACAAGCTGTGCATCTCATTTCAGTTTTCCTCCTTACAGTTGCATTCAACTCTAACGCGTACACCGTTTTCGGCAAGTACACGGAAGAAAGTTTTCTGAACATCAGTTTTCTTTGAATCACTTGTGAAAGAAATATTCACAATATTGTTGTAGGTTATCATCGCACAGAGAAGTTTCTTCGTAGGACTTGAGCCGAGAAGGCATTCCATACGCTCAATATGTTCGTGCATCTCAGGCGGAAACTTCTGAATGCCAAGGTTTGTCATACCGCTTGTGAACTTATTTTCACCTGCGTGGTCAAAAATAAACTGCATAACAGGCTTTTTGAGAACATTGGGAACAAATCTGAGAATGGGATTCTGTGCATCCCGTACGTTTACACAAAGCATTTTGTGAAGTTCATCAGTTGCAAGACCTGCTTCCATTTTGCCTTTGACCATCTCAAAAATTTCTTCAAAAGTAATATCTTTTCTGCCTTTGGGATTGAAGCCCACATTTGCGTAAAGAGAGAAGTTTCTCAGTGTTCTTGAACCGAAACGTGCTCTCAGGCTTGCAGGGATTGAAATTTTGATAGGCTTGTACACCTTGCCCGGTGCATTGACATAAAAAGCATAAAGGTATGTTACCATAAGAAACTCTGTGATTGTCATACCACGTGCTTTTGCCGCCGCCTTGATATCCTCAGCAGGGATAAGTCCGTGAATAATCTTATAGTAATTTTTAGTCACGGGAGCTTTATAGCAATATGCTGTTTCTTCCTTACGGGTAAGACCTTTCATCTTTTTGTAGTTAGCACGGAAAGAGTCTTCCATTTCGTATTTCTTCGGCTTTTCGTTGATATCCGCAATATCATCTGTCAGAGTGATATGAACGCCTTTGAGTTCAAGATAACGCGCAACAAGTGTTTTGTTGAAAACAAGCGCTGCACCGCCGTCTGCAACAGAGTGGAAAGTTTCAATGGAAATTCTGTTTTTGTAATACAGAACTCTTATTGCAGGTTTTGTGGTTTCAGTAGTTTCTATGTATCTGCAGGGATAATAGTCTTCTTCCTCTACGATATCAAGGTCGTCTGTTCTTTCAAAATAGTACCAGAAAAGTCCCGCTTTGATTTTTACGAAGAAAGAGGGAAATCTGGGTGCGATATCTTTAAGCGCCTGTCTGAGAAGTTCAGGGTCAACTTCCTCTTTCATTATGAAAGCAAAACGGTAAGTTGTGCACCATCCGTAACGACGGGCATTGGGATAAATTATACCTGCCACATCAAGAGGAAACCACTGCGGTATTTCTTCAAGAATTTCATCTGACTCAGATAATATATTTTCTTTTAATTCTGCCATTTCAGTTTTCCCCTGTCTGATTGTTCTTTTCTATCTTGTATATGCTCTGATTTTCAATATCCATAAATGGAACGATAACAGGCATAATACCTGAATTGGCGGTAACAGTAGTGATAAGACTTCTTATGTAGGGAAAGAGAGTGTTGAAAGTTTCTCTGTGAAGAACTTCTCTGGGTGCTTCCTTAAACTCGAAAAGTCCTGACATAACGACTTTCAGATTAAAGTTCTGAGGTTCTTCTTTTTCCTGAATTTCTACTGTCAGTTCACCTCTGCAGGTGCCTGTGTTTGTATATTTTACATTGTAGGAATATTTGGTCTGTATCTCCATAGGTTTTGCAGTTGTTCTTTTATTGACAAAAGTAATTTCATCTGCTCTGTAACCTTTAAGTTTAGCGTTAGGCATATTTTTCACCTCTGAAAAAAAGATAGAAATATTTTATCATATTGAAGAAATGATTACAAGTATTTTATACGAAAAATCCCCTCCGTCACTTCGTGACACCTCCCCTTGCATTTTCAAGGGGAGGC
>JAZRQI010000020.1:0-26778 GCA_045649705.1 Acutalibacteraceae bacterium | reverse complement strand
TCGTTAAGACCTTTGAAGGGTTTTCTGGGTGTGCCGAAATCCATACCCATCATATTGAGAATTTCTTTTTCACCTGCGAAAACACCAACTTTACAAAGAGCATCAATAAGATCGTTTACTTCCTTCTGAAGTTCCTGACATCTTGCAAGGTCGCCCTCATTAAAGCATTTGTACATTTCAACATATTTCTCTGCAAAGCAGTTATATGTACTGCCGATACCGCCGTCAGCACCCATTGTAAGTCCTGAAAGAATCATTTCATCAAAACCGTTGAAAACAAGCTTATTGGGATATTTTGCTTTGAGTCTTTCAAGTCCGAAGAAATCGTTTGATGTGTATTTAACGCCCATGAAACGGTCGCTTTCAAGGAATTCTGACAAACCGTCAACACCCAGCTTTGAATTTACAAGCACGGGAACATAGTAAAGGAGCATAGGAACAGATGTGTTGTTTGCAATATCAAAGTAGAAATCTTTGATTTCATCATAGCTGAAACCATAGTAGAAAGGTGCAACTGATGAAACTGCGTCAAAGCCAACACTTTCTGCATACTGTGCAAGGTCAAGAGTGAGTTTTGTACCGATAGAGCCCACGTGTGCAATAAGGTTAACTCTGCCTTTTACGATGTCAGAAACGAGTTTGTAAACCTCTTTTCTTTCATCGGGTGAAAGAAGAAATGCTTCACCTGTGCTGCCACCAACATAGAAACCGTTGACACCTTTTGCGATGTTCATTTCAATGAGTTTTTCAAGTGACTTTTCGTTGATTTTGTCGTTCTCATCAAAGGGAGTGAGAAGTGCCGGATAAATACCTTTGAAATCTTTCATTTTAATCATCCTCTTTTATTTGAATTTAAAATAAACTTATCTGGTTTGACTCAGGAAGTCCTGCAAGTGCCCCTGATTCCTGTAAGGCAGTGATAACACTTGATGAAACACCTGAACGAAGCTGCAGGTCTTCTGCCGAGATAAACTCGCCTTTTCCGTCTTCACGGGCAGCCTGTAACTGTTTTGCCGCGTTTTCACCTACGCCGTTGAGTGCTGAGAATGCAAGACGGATTTTGCCGTCCTCAATCTGATACACAGTAGCGTGGGATTTATAGATGTCAACGGGAAGAAGTTCTACACCCCTTGCCATCATTTCGTTGATAACCTGTAAAGCCGTGTATGTGCCTTCTTCTTTTGCAGTTGCTTCTTTCACTTTCATCTTCGCAGAAATATCAGCCATCTTTTTCTTGACTGCCTGACGTCCCTGCATAATCGCAACTGTGTCAACGTCTTCACCGCGTACAGTCATATAAACTGCATAATACTCAACAGGTTTATAAATTTTATACCAACCCAGTCTGAGTGCTGCGCTGACGTAAGCTGCTGCGTGGGCTTTGGGGAACATATACTTGATTTTCATACAGGAATCAATGTACCACTGGGGAACATCATGCTCTTTCATAGCATTGATGTGGTCTTCCGTGAGAAGCTTTGTGGCTTTACCTTTACGGACAATTTCCATAATCTTAAATGCCATATCAGGCTCTAAGCCTTTGTGCATAAGATAAACCATAATACTGTCACGCGTTCCGATAACATCAGAAATTGTACAGGTGCCGTCTTTGATAAGATCCTGTGCATTACCAAGCCAAACGTCTGTACCATGAGAAAGTCCTGAAATCTGCAGAAGGTCTGTGAAGTTCTTCGGCTCTGCATCGAGAATCATCTGACGAACGAAAGGTGTACCCATTTCTGGGATTGAAAGTGTACCTGTTTCACATTCTATATCATCAGCCGTAACACCCAAGGGGTCAGGACGGTTAATCATCTCATAGATTTTCGGGTCACAGATGTCAACGTCCATTGCCGCAATACCTGTTGAATCTTCAAGGTGCTTATAGAATGTGGGAACATCGTGTCCCAGGTTATCAAGTTTAAGAATAGTATCGTGGAGTGAGTGGAAGTCGAAGTGAGTTGTGAGGATATCCTTATCAACCTTATCAGCAGGATGCTGGATAGGTGTAAAATCTTCAGCAACATAGTCGTTGGGAATAATAACCATACCGCCGGGATGCTGACCTGTGGTTCTCTTGACGCCTGTGCAACCCTTTGTAAGGCGGTCTTCCTCTGCACGGGAAACCACTCTTCCCCTCTCATCAAGATATTTCTTGACAAAACCGTATGCCGTTTTATCTGCAAGTGTACCGATTGTACCCGCTTTGAAGCAATGGTCTTTACCGAAGAGTTCTTCTGTATATCTGTGCGCCCAGAACTGATATTCACCTGAGAAGTTAAGGTCGATATCAGGCTGTTTGTCACCCTTGAACCCAAGGAAGGTTTCAAAGGGAATATCGTGGCCGTCACGGTTCAATTGATGTCCGCAGTTGGGACATTCTTTCTTAGGCAAGTCGTAGCCTGAGCCGTATTCACCTTTAAGGAAGAATTCACTGTACTGACACTCAGGGCAGACATAGTGCGGTGCAAGAGGGTTAACCTCAGAGATACCTGCCGCGTTTGCAACAAAGGATGAGCCGACTGAACCTCGTGAACCTACAAGATAACCGTGGTCAACTGAGTTCCACACAAGTTTCTGTGCGATAACATAAAGAACTGCGAAACCGTTTTTGATAATAGATTTCAGTTCCTTATCAAGTCTTGTTGCAACATATTCGGGAACAGGGTCACCGAACATTTTCTTTGTTCTTTCCCAGCAGATACGTTTGAGTTCTTCTTCCGCGCCCTCAATGTAAGGCGGATAGTTACCGTTAGGAATAGGTCTGATTCTTTCCACCATATCCGCAATAAGGTTTGTGTTTTTAACAACAACCTCATAGGCTGTTTCTTCACCCAGATATGCAAACTCTTTGAGCATTTCCTCTGTTGTTCTGAAATAAAGAGGTGCCTGCTGGTCTGCATCCTTGAAGCCTTGTCCCGCCATAAGTATTGCACGGTAAACGCTGTCTGACTCGTCAATGAAATGAACGTCACCTGTTGCTACAACAGGTTTGCCAAGACTGTCTGCAAGGGCAATAATTGAACGGTTGATGTTTTCAATATCGGACACATCTTTCAGTTTGCCGTCACGGACAAGGAACATATTGTTGCCGTTAGGCTGAATTTCAAGGTAATCATAGAAAGATGCAATTTCAAGCTGTCTTTCCCTGTCTGCACCGTTTAAGATTGCATGATAAAGCTCACCTGCTTCACAGGCTGAGCCGATAATAAGACCTTCACGGTGCGCAATCAGTTCAGACTTGGGGATTCTTGGACGCTTGTGGAAATATTCAAGGTTTGACTTTGTAATCAACTGATAAAGGTTTTTAAGACCTACCGTATTCTTTGCAAGAATAATGATGTGGTATGTTCTCTCAGCCTTTATTTCATCTTTTGTCATCTTACGGTCATCGAATTTCAGGTCATCAACGAAATAACCTTCCATACCGTAGATGATTTTTATATCGCTTTTACCAACGGCATTCATCGCATCAGGGAACGCCTGTACAATGCCGTGGTCTGTAATTGCAATTGCTTTATGACCCCATTTTATTGCACGTTCAACAAGCTTGCCTGCAGGAGTCATACCGTCCATTGAGGACATATTTGTATGAAGATGAAGTTCAACACGTTTTTCTTCTGCGTTGTCACTTTTCTGCATTTTTTCAATCTGTGTGATTGCTCTTGCCTGAATGCAGTAGTCTTTCATCCATTTATCAAAAACCACAGTACCCTTTACTGCAACGATAAGACCGTCTTTCAGCTTTGAAAGAAGTGACTTTGTGTTTTCGTTTGCTTCAAAAAGTTTTACTGTGTAGGAGTTTGTAAGGTCAGTAATGTTGAAACTGATAATCTTGTTCCTGCCGTCACGTGTGTCTCTTACGTCAAGAGAGAACACTTCACCCCAGACAGTTACCATACCGTCTTCTTGGCTTACGTCTTTAAGAGCAGTTGGTTTTGTTTTGATTACGTTGCCGTAGAGAGGTGCGGCATTTGTGAAACTGATTGGTAAATCCTCATATTCCTGAACTGGAGTTTTCTTCTTGGGCTGAAGAACCTGATTGTTCTCCTCCTGTTTCTGTAAAGTCACTTCCTGAACTTTACGCTCAAATTCTTCCTTGTCAATTTTTTCGCTGACAAACTGAACTTTTGCCTCAATGCCGAAAATGTCTTTAAGCTGCTTTGCAGTAAAGCGGTCAACACCTGCTTTTTCCAGGATTTCCGCACCGCCCTGTTTGAGAGTCAGGGTGAAAACGCCGTTTTCAAGATGTGCCTCAGCATCCACAAGAAAGCCGTTTGCCGCTGCAAAATTCTGCTTTGTTCTTTCTGCTATGTAAGGATAGAAAGAGGAATCAAAAACGTTTTCAGGGAATCTGGGAAGAAATTCAACGTGATTGAGCTGTAAACAGTTCTTTATTTGTTTTTCACTTTTTAAAATAGAATTCGGTGGTAAGAGTGTTTCAGAAAAAAGAGTAACTGCAAGGTTTCTTCTTTCTCTGAACAAGGTCATACTTTCAATTTTTACATTTTTAAGCTGACCTTTCAGCACATCATTGTCAATGTATTCACCGAACACTGACAGAAAATTTTTGGAATCCATCTTTATTAGTCCTTTAAAGTTTATCTATTTCTTCGAGTAATTCTTTTACTATATTTTCTTCGCTTATTTTTCTTATAATTTCACCGTGTTTAAAGAGCACTGCACAGCCGTCTCCGCCTGCAATACCGATGTCGGCATCTTTAGCTTCACCCGGTCCGTTTACAACGCATCCCATAACAGCAACTTTAATGTTTTTACGGCAGGTTTTCAGGGCATCTTCAACCTCTTTCGCAGTTGAAATAAGGTCAATTCTCGTTCTTCCACAAGTGGGACATGCTACAATCTGAGGTCTGTCGTTTCTCATATTCAGTGCTGAAAGTAAATCAAGGGCACTTTCGACTTCTTTGACAGGCTCATCTGTCATTGAAATTCTGATTGTGTCACCTATGCCGTCAAGGAGAAGTGAGCCGATACCTGCACAGGATTTTATAAGGCTCATTTTATATGTTCCTGCTTCCGTAACACCCAGGTGCAAGGGATAATCGCACATTTCAGCCATAAGGCGGTATGCTTTGACCATCTTTTCGACATCTGAGGATTTAATGGAAATCACAATATCGTCAAAGTCAAATTTATTAAGAAGTTTTACGTGATACATTGCACTTTCGCACATTGCCTCAGGTGTGACTCCGCCGTATTTTGCAAGGATTTCTTTTTCAAGTGAACCTGAATTCACGCCGATTCTGATAGGAATATTTTTTTCACTGCATTTCTTCGCAACTGCTTTTACCCTGTCATCTGAGCCGATGTTTCCGGGATTTATTCTGATTTTGTCAATACCTGCTTCGGCACTTTCAAGAGCAAGTCTGTAATCAAAGTGAATATCTGCCACAAGAGGCACACTCACCTTTTCTTTGATAGCAGAAATCAGTCTGACAGCCTCCATATCAGGCACTGCTGCACGGATAATTTCACAACCTGCTTTTTCAAGTTCTACAGACTGTCTGACACTGCCCTCAATATCAGTTGAGGGTACATTCAGCATTGACTGAACAGTAACGGGAGATGATGAACCTAAAACGTATTTACCGACTTTTACCTGTTTTGTCTGTCTTCTCTCCATATTAAACGTCACCTCATTTAATCAATTTAAAAATATCACTTGCAGAAATCACAAGCATTAGCAGAATGAGCAACGCAAGACCTGCCGCGTGTACCCATGATTCGTATTTTTGTTTTATAGGTTTTCTTCTGACAAGTTCAATTACCATAAAGAAAAGTCTTCCGCCGTCAAGAGCGGGTAAAGGTAAGAGATTGAAAACACCTATATTTATAGTGATAAGTGCCATAATCAGGAACAGAGTTGAAAAATCCCTTGTCTGACCTGCATCTGTTGCGGCATCCGCAATATATGTGACAGTACCGATAGGTCCTGACAAATCATTAAGACCGTACTGACCTGTAACTAAGTCAAACAAGCTCAGATACACTACCTTGATTATAGACAGTGTTTCCCCTGCCGCAGCAGTAATCACATTGCCGAATGTCGGTTTGACACCATAAACAATAAAGTCAAAATACATTGCCTTTGTGCCGTCTTCAAGTTCTCTCATCTCAAACTCTACGTCTTCAAGGAGAACTTTTTCTCCGTCACGTTTTACGGTGATATCCATAACACCGTCTTTATCTCGCATCATAAGGAAAGACAAGTCCATATAACTTGAAACGGAATGATTGTCTATTTTTACGATTTTATCATTTTTCTCAAGTCCTGAGGATACACTGACTGCATCCTGTCTGAAATCTGCCACAACAGGTGTTGCGATAAGTTCCTGACTTGCATTGATGCAGATACAGATAATAAGACCTAAAAGCAGATTCATTACAGCACCTGCGGCTACGATTATAATTCTCTGCCAACAGGGTTTCTTTGAAAATGAGCTGTCATCTTCGCTTTCCTCGTCTTCACCCTCCATACTGACAAAACCGCCAATGGGAAGAAGTCTGAGGGCATAAGTGGTTTCCTTACCTTTTTTCTTAAAAATGGTAGGACCCATACCCATTGCAAATTCATTGACTTTGACTTTGAAAAGCTTTGCAAAGGTAAAATGTCCCAACTCGTGGATGAAAATTATCAGTCCGAAAAAGAGAACTGCCACGATGATAGGCCAGGCTTTTGACCAGAGAGATGAAAAGTCTATTGCTGAAAGGTTAATTTTTACCACTTCTTTCGGTAACAAAATTACGTGCTTCTGTATCGGTTTCAAAAATATCCTCTAATGTGTAATCATTCTTCACGGGGATATTTTCAAGAGCTTCACCGACTAACTCTGAAATCTGAAGGAATCCTATTTTTCCTTCACGGAAAAGTCTGTTTGCTTCCTCGTTTGCTGAGTTTGCAATCGCAGTTGCAGTACCGCCTCTGTTCAGGGCATCCTTACAGTATTTTATGCAGGAGAAAGTTTCTTCATCCGCTTTTTCAAAAGTAAGTGTGCCGAAATCTGTAAGGTCAAGCTGCTTTACAGGACTTTCATACCTTTCGGGGTATGTAAGTGCATACTGAATGGGTATTCTCATATCAGGTACACCGAGCTGAGCAATAACAGAGTTGTCAACATACTCAACAAGTGAGTGAATGATACTCTGACGATGCACAACGATGTCGATTTTATCAGCAGGCATATCAAAAAGCCATGCTGCTTCAATAAGTTCAAGACCTTTGTTCATCATTGTAGCAGAGTCGATGGTTATTTTTGCACCCATAGACCAGTTAGGATGATTGAGTGCATCTTTAACTGTTACGTTAAGGAGGTCTTCGCGTTTTTTACCGAAGAAAGGACCTCCCGAAGCTGTGAGAATAAGTCTTTTTATCATTGAGTGAGAAACACATCCCTGAAGTGACTGAAAAATCGCAGAATGTTCACTGTCAACAGGCAGGATTCTCACGTTGTTTTCTTTTGCAAGGGTTGTGACCAGCTTACCTGCTTCAACAAGTGTTTCTTTGTTAGCAAGGGCAATTTCCTTTTTTGCTTTGATTGCGGTGACAGTAGGTTTCAGACCTACCATACCAACAACACTGTTGAGAACTGTATCGGTTTCTTCAAGCTGAGCACATTCGCAGATTCCCTCAATGCCTGAGAGAACTTTCACGTTTGTGTCTGCTAATTTTATTTTCAAATCTTTTGCCGCTTTTTCATCGTGTAAAGCAACAAACCGAGGTTTAAATTCTCTTGCCTGTTCTTCGATAATATCCACATTACTGTTTGCAGTAAGGGCAGTAACGGAAAAACCTCTCATACGTATAACGTCGAGAGATTGTTTTCCTATAGAACCGGTAGAGCCAAGAATTGCTATCTTTTTCATACTACTACCTCATATATTCTTACATATTAACGAATTTAATAGCCGCAGCAAGTACGGGAATTACAAAAATGCAACTGTCAAATCTGTCCATAATACCGCCGTGACCGGGCATAATCTTACCAAAGTCCTTGATGCCGAAATTCCTCTTGAGTAGAGATGCTGACAAGTCACCAAGCATACTGATTGCGGAAAGGATAACTGACATAACTATAACAAAAACAAAGCTGATTGCACTTTCACCGTCGAATGCCCATTCACGGACACCTGCAAAAACTGCAACATTGAAAGCAGATGACAGAACAAGTCCGCCGATTGCACCTTCTATGCTCTTTTTGGGGCTGACAACAGGTGCCATTTTATGTTTACCGAATTTCACACCTACAAAGTAAGCAAAAGTATCGGTAAGAAGTGCACAGAACAATGCAAACACAACAAAGTAAACTGCTTCCCCTCTTGTATAAACGCCTTCATAATTTACATAAACATCTCTGACTGTGACCATTGATGAAAATGCATAGGGAACGAAAATTGATGCATAAAGTGCCACTGCCACCTGTTCAAAGCGTGTGTTTTTATGTACTTTCAGCATCAGCGACAACATAAGAATCACATACAACGCTAAAAATGCATCCTCAGGTATTTCAAAAGGAAGCATTGATTTGTATGCGAAATAATTGGGCATTATGGCTGACAATATAATTGCGGGAGTCATAATGAGTTTACTTTTAATCTGCGCAACATTCATTATTTCAAATGTTGCAACGGCACTCAGAACAGCTATGAAAACCGGAAAGACAGGTGTGAACATCAAAGCCAACGCACCTGCCCCGATTATAGCTGCAACGATACCGGAAATCACTCTTGTTTTCATTGTGTAATCACCGAATTTACTAAAATATTATACTCCGCCGAAGCGACGGTTTCGTTGCTCAAAGGCTCTTAAAGCCTCATTGAAATTTTCCACGGTAAAGTCAGGCCAGAGAATATCTGAGAACCAGAATTCAGAATATGCTGACTGCCATGTAAGGAAATTTGAAAGCCTGTATTCTCCGCTTGGACGGATAATCAGGTCACAATCAGGGAAATCAGGGGTGTAAAGGTGGCTTTCAACAAGTTTTTCAGTTATATCATCTGATGAAAGTCTGCCTTCTTCAATGTCTTTTGCAATCTCCCTGAAAGAGCGCATAAGTTCCTGTTTTCCGCCGTAATTGACTGCGATGTTGACAACTGTTCTTGTTTTACTTGCAGACTGTTTTTCGATAATCTTTATCATCTTCTGCAAATCCTTGTCAACACGGCTTACGTCACCGATAAATCTGATTTTCATACCCTTTTCTTCGTTCTCTTTTTTGCGTTCAAGCGCTTCACCAAGATAAGAACGAAGAAGAGACATTATGCCTTTTATTTCAAGTTCGGGACGTGACCAGTTTTCAGTTGAAAAGGCATAGAATGTAATACACTCAATACCAAGGTCACAAGCATATTCGCAGATTGTTCTGAAAACGTTTGCACCAGCTTTGTGTCCCTCTGAACGTTCAAGTCCCCTCTGTTTTGCCCAGCGTCCGTTACCGTCCATAATAACGCCTACGTGACGGGGCAGAACATCAAAAGAGGCAAGTTCAAATTTACTCTTCATAAATTTTACTTGTAACAGAAAGTTAGATTTCCATTACTTCCTTTTCTTTATCTTTTGCTTTATCGTCAATTTTCTTGATGAAATCATCTGTGAATTTCTGGATTTTTTCTTCACCATTTGAAAGATCATCTTCAGTGATTTCTGAGTTTTTCTGCATTTTCTTGAGTTTATCTATGTTATCACGTCTGATTGAACGGATAGCAACCTTTGCATCTTCAGCCTTTTTCTTGATATCTTTTACGATTTCTTTTCTGCGATCCTCTGTGAGGGGCGGGAAAACAAGGCGGATGATTGAACCGTCATTTGTGGGGTTGATGCCGATATCTGATGTCTGGATAGCTTTTTCAATTGCTGAAAGAACTGATTTGTCCCAGGGCTGAATGTTGAGAATTCTTGCTTCTGCTACTGAAACTGTTGCAAGCTGGTTGATGGGTGTGGGTGTGCCGTAATAGTCAACACTGATTCTGTCAAGAACTGCTGCACTTGCTCTGCCTGCTCTGATTGAAGCATACTCTGTCTGAAGTGAACCGAGTGTTTTTTCCATTTTTTCTGTTGTTGCGCTAAATACTGTCTGCATAATATTTGCCTCCTGAAAATTATTTATTATTTTACTATTGTACCGATATTCTGTCCTTCAACCGCACGGATGATATTTCTGGGGTCGTTAAGGTTGAAAACAAGAATCGGAATATTATTGTCTTTACAAAGTGCTGCTGCAGTGCTGTCCATAACTTTAAGGTCTTTTTCAAGAATTTCAGCCTGTGTGAGTGTATCAAACTTAACAGCATCATCAAACTTGTTGGGGTCTTTATCGTAAACGCCGTCAACGTTTGTTGCTTTGAAGAGGATGTCAGCCTCAATTTCTGCAGCTTTGAGTGCTGCACCTGAGTCTGTTGTGAAGAATGGGTTACCTGTACCGCAACCGAAAATCACTACCTTACCCTGTTCAAGATATTTTTTCGCTTTACTGCTTGTGAATGTTTCAGCAAACTGCTCCATAGGAAGTGCTGACATTGCAACAGCATCTACACCAATCTGCTCAAATGTATCTTCAAGTGCAGTTGCATTCATTACAGTTGCAAGCATACCCATATGGTCTGCACGGGAACGGTCCATTTTACCGCTTGATCTGCCTCTCCAGAAGTTACCGCCGCCTACAACGAGTCCTACCTGAACTCCTGCACGGCTGATTTCTTTTACTGACTTACAGATACCAAGAGTAGTGTCAAAATCAATTCCGTGACCTGCTTCACCTGCAAGAACTTCACCGCTGATTTTCAAAAGTATTCTTTTGTAAACAGTTTTCATTACAAATTCCTCCGCTTCACCCCGAAAGGTGTATTTATACATATACTATTGTACTAAATTTTAACTTGTAAGTAAAGAGTGTTTACAAATTTTTTCAAATATTTTAATTATTATTTGACATTATGTAATTTATATTATAAAATCGAATAAAGGAGGCTTGACAATATGTTTGAATGGCTTTACAAAACAGTTGGTCTGGCATACAGAGAGGCCTGGTCAATAGTTCAGATTTTCGAACAGACAAAGAAGATGTGGACTTCCTTTTCATTCAAAGGTTTCTTTGCCGGAATTATGGCAATCTTTGAACTTCTCGGTATGCTCCTTACAGGCTCACCCATAACCCCAAGAGGTCAGAAACTGAACCTTGACGGATATGAACTTGTCCTTTACGATGAGTTTGAGGGTGACACGCTCAACACAGACCTTTGGTTTCACAGAGGTGAAGGCAGACAGGGTGACTCACTTTATTCTTCCGAACAGGTTTCATTCAGAGATGGTAACATGATTATTACCGGTGAATACAAGGAAGACGGCAAATTCGGTGAAGGCTGGTACGGTGCTGAAGTGGGTGCAAACAAGAAATTCAATCAGGGTTACTTTGAAATCCGTTGCATCTGCAACAAAGAGGGCGATATGTGGAGTGCTTTCTGGATTCAGGCAGGACACCCTTATGAGGCTGAGTATTCACAAGGCGGTGTAGGCGGAGCAGAGATTGATATATTTGAAAGTTGCGGTTATGATGAAATTTGGGGACCCCACATCGTACAGACAATCCACTGCGCAGGTGTTGACGGAGTACAAGACGGATTCCAGTCTGCAAGGCTCGGATTCTTCAAAGGCAACAACATCACAACAGAATATAACACCTACGGTCTTGAATGGACTGAGGATGAATACATATTCTACGTAAACGGTGTAGAAAGCTGCCGTTCAACATTCGGTAACGGAGTTTCACAGGTTGATGAAACACTTCTCATTTCACTTTGTGTTCCCGGTGCGGAAAGTCAGGCAAAAATGGACAAAGAAACATATAAAACAGAATATATCATCGACTACGTTAAAGTTTATCAGAAAGAGGGTTAATTTTTATGTTTGATTGGTTATACAAAACAGTAGGTCTTGCTTACAGAGAAGCTTGGGCAGTTGTACAGATTTTTGAAGAGACAAAGGAAATGTGGTCTTCATTTTCAATCAAAGGCTTTTTCGCAGGAATTATGGCAGTTCTGGAGCTTTTCGGAATGCTCCTTTTCGGTTTCCCCACAACTCCAAGAGGTCAGGAACTGAATCTTGACGGATACGAGCTCGTTATGTACGACGAATTTGAGGGTGATTCTCTCAACACTGATATCTGGCAACACAGAGGTTTAGGTGCAAGAAGAAGCGGTTATAACGCCGAAAGTCAGGTTAAAATTGCAGACGGCAAAATGACTATCACAGGCGAATACCTTGAAGACGGCAAATACGGTGAAGGCTGGTATGCCGGTATGGTATCATTGAAAGAAAGATATACACGCGGTTACTTTGAAGTCCGTTGTATCTGCAACAAAGACAATGCTTTCTGGAGTGCTTTCTGGATTCAGGCATCTAACCCCTATGAGGCTGAATATTCACAGGGCGGTATCGGAGGATGTGAAATCGACATCTTTGAATCAATGTGTCACGACGATACATTCCCCGATGCAATTGTAAGCACAGTTCACTGCGCAGGTGTTGACGGTGTTCAGGAAGGCTTCCAGTCTGCTAATCTTGGCAGATTCAAAGGAAACAACATCTACGAGGAATTCAACACATACGGTCTTGAATGGACTGAAGACGAGTACATCTTCTACATCAACGGAGTTGAAACAACACGTACATCTTTCGGCAACGGTGTTTCACAAGTTCCTGAAGAAGTAATTCTCTCTCTTGAAATTCCCGGTGACGACAAATTTGAGGCTTTCGACAAGGAAACATACAAAACAGAATTCATCATCGACTATATTAAAATCTATCAGAAATAAAAGAATCGGTCAGTGGTTAAATCCACTGACCGATTTCTTTTTTTACATTGTCACTTCTTCTTTTTCAAAGTGTGATACATATTTATCCTGATAGTAGTTTTCGTGGTGAACTTTCTGTGTGCCATCAGACAGAATGTCAAGCACCACACATCCTCGCTGTGAACCTTGCTTGTCAATTCCCGAATATGCAAGGTAGTCAATACTATAACCGTAAATCAGGTCTATACCCTTGTAATTGAAGATTGTGTTGTTCAAGTGGTCATGACCGAAGAATACACTGTCCGTGCTTCCTCTTTCAAGCATTGTTTCAAAAAGCTCATCTTCGTGAACACCGCAATAAATATAAGGGTCTTTCTCCCCTATTTCACCGCGTATATATTTTACATCTTCTGTATCTTTGTTACCGTTTCCGTAATACTCATTAAGTGCATCCCTGTACTCAACGAGAGGAATATGCATCATAACACTTGTAGGAACTTTTTTACCGCCATTCATCTCTTCAATTTCGCCAAGAGTTTTTTCATACCATTCAACCTGGTTCTGATGAATGTTATCATAAAGCCATCTGATTCCGAGAAAATCTCCATCAGTATATGCGTGAGAATCAAAGATGATAATTGAACGAAGTATCTCCCCTGCTTTGTTCTTTATGTTAAAAACCTGATTTCCGTAACCGTCAACATCTTCGGGACCTGCCTGAAAAAGACAATGGGGATATTCTTCCGATGAATAAATGCTACTGATTTTTTCACGGTTGTAATAACTGTAAATTTCCGAATCGTGGTTACCTAAAGCAACTGTCCAGTAAACTCCCAATTTTTCCATAAGTTTTGCAAGTTCCACAGTGCCTGTTTTATTATTGAATGTACCCGCTGCATAAGGCACAGGAAACGCCTGGTCGCCTGTGAAAATAACGAAATCAGGTTTCTCTGCCGTAATCATTGCTGCTACTGCATTGAGTGCTTTTGTGTCCTCTCTGACTGAAAGCCAACCGCCGCCGATATGTACGTCAGTAAACTGCATAACTTTGAAATCACCATCAGTTGTTATGTTGTAGCAACCGTTGTCGTAATTTTCAAATTCAAACTTATCACATCCGCTTTCGGGGAAAGTGTCAATTTTGTTAATCATCGTTTTCATACATACAACATTTCCTGCAAATATCAGCACACAGATAAGTGCTATAACGGAAACAATAATTTTTAAAACTTTACATTTCTTCCTCATAATGTTCACCTCGGGAAATATAATAACATTTTTATACACTTTTTGTCAATTGTAATAATTTTTAATTGTATTTTATTGAAATATTTCCCTCTATCGTGTACAATAGATTCACTATAATTTTCACAGGTGATAAAATGAATCAGAAAGAATACAAAGGTAAAAAATATTTTGAAGTTGAAAAATCAACTCATTTTGATTTACAGAGAAAAATCGTTGCAAATATGACATCAGAATCCTGGGAGACAATCCCCCATGCAGGTGTTATTTACGAGCCTGATGTCACAGAATTTATGGCACGTTTCAAAGAACTTAAAAGTCAGGGAAAATTTAAAGGAATCAGTATCAATACTCTTATGCTCAGAGTTATTGTTGAAGGCCTCAAAGCTTGTCCCGCACTTAATGGACACATTCAGTTCAACCGCCTTTTCCTCAAAGGCAAAATTGAAAACTACAAAGATATCAACATTTCTATGCCTATGATTATGCCTGATGAAAGTATGATGACAATAAACTTACATAATTTCGAGAGCAGAAACATGGAAGAAATGCACGAATATATTGAAGATGTCCGCAGGAAACTTAACAACACAAATATCACCGAGGCTATGTTCTCAGTTTCAATGGACAACACGATAAATGCATTGAAAAAGTTGAAAATCGGCACTGTTTTCGGCAGACTCGCAGGTGCTAAACTTGGTAAATACAGAGTTAAAACTTTAAGCGGTAAAGCCAAGAAAGAATACAAAAAAATTCCCGAAAAGGACAGAATTGTAAAGCAGGATATTGAGCAAGGCACAATAACAATCTCGAACCTCGGCTCAGTTTACAGAGGTTCTACCTGCAGACCTGCAATTCTTGAGGTTATTCCCCCTCAGCTTTGTGCAATAGGTATATGCGCAGTTCACGAAGCACCCGGTGTAGTAAACGGTGAGATTGTCCCCCGTTCATATGTGCCTATGCTTATCATCTTTGACCACAGAGCACTTGACTTTGGCGATGCAGCACCCTTTATGAGAAAACTTGATGAAATTTTTGCTAATCCCGATGTATTGGAAACACTTTAAAATATTCTGCCGAGAAATCGGCAGTTTTATTTTGCCTTTTTCCTTGACAATATCCGTTTGTTGTGATAAAATAATTTCTGTTGTGGATAAGGCCGTGTGCCCCACCTCGGAGAAGTTCACTCCGTGTAAAAATCAAGTGGACAATATGCGGATATGGCGGAATTGGCAGACGCGTTAGATTCAGGTTCTAATAGTTGCAAGACTGTGCAGGTTCAAGTCCTGTTATCCGCACCAATTTTAAGGTCTTATAGCTTCTGGTTATAAGGCTTTTAATTTTTCAATGAAATATATTTCAAAGGTGATTTTATGTCTGAAAACAAACTTTATATTTTCGACTGTTTCGGTGTTATTTTCGGTGAGATTGCACCTATATTTTTTGAGAGATATTTCTCTCCCGAAAAAGCTGCAGAACTGAAAGATAAATTCTTTGTTCCCGGTGATTTGGGCGAACTTACCCTTGACGAGATTTTTGACGGTATGAGCAATGAAATAAAAATGGATAAAGAAAGAATTATCAATGAATGGAATGAACTTATTGTTCTTAACAAAGAAATTATTCCCGCTATTGAAAATCTCCACAAAGAACACACCGTAATTCTCCTTTCAAATGCACCGTTAGGATTTGTTGAAAAGCTTATCGGTGAATATAATCTTGAATATCTATTTGACAAGATGTTTATTTCCTGCAACCTGAAAATGGCAAAACCTGACCCTGCAATTTATTTACACTGTGTAAATTCTTTTGATAATAAGTTTGACAAGATTTATATGATTGACGACAATCTTAAAAACTTAGAACCACTCCCCGAAATCGGAATCACACCTGTGCATTTCACATCTGCCCAAAAACTTATTGAAGATTTGAAGTGATTTTCAAGTGCATCGTTACAATGTAACGCACAAACGTCACAATGTGACGCCAAAGTGTCACATTGTAACACAGAGATAGAGAAAGAGACAGAGAAAGAAAAAGAGTTATATTAAGAGAAGAAAGCCGCTTTTCCGAGAAAAGGAAAAGCGGTTTTTTCATAAAACAATTTATTTAATTTTTCAATGTTTTTTCTGCATTTTCACGAAGACAGAAGCCTGTGAGAACAACTGCATCTGAGTTATATTTTTCAAGAAGTTCTGCGAGATGCTGTCTCTTTTCTTCATCGGGGTTTTCTTGCATCAGATAGAGTGCATCAAGCAAATCGCAACACATACCGAACTTTCTTACCCATTTCTGCATTTCTTCAAAAAGAGGTACAGTTGTATCGCAGAGCATTTCAAAACACGCTCTGCACTTTGCTCTGTATTCCCTGAAAATTTCAAGAGATTTTTCTTTGTTGCCGATTGCTTTCTGGAAATTTATCTTCTCGAAAATCTCGCTCATATATGCAGACGCGTGTCTGTTGACACAGGAAACTTCAAGGTGCTCTGCAATGTAGAAAAACAGTTCCTTTTTGTCTCCAAGTATTTCTTCGTGGGCATTTCCAAGTGATTTTTCGGGATTATAGCTTTCGGGATTCCAGAGATAATCTGCAATTGTCATAAGAGGAATTTTTGAACATTCCGCATATTCCATTACATTTGAAATAAGTCCCTCGCAGGATTTGTAAAGCTCCTTATCTCTACCGAGAACAGGACCTATATGCATTTCCTGGAACATTTCCGCATCGTTTACAGGGAAGTTATCCCAATAAAGTGGTTTATGACGTGTAGAACGCATAAATTCATCTGCTTCCCTGACTGTCTGGATGCGTGAACAGATTTCCGCACCTGTCCAGAAAAGGCTGACGTCAGCCGGAATGCCTGAGCCGAATTTTGAAATATAATATCCTTTTTCATCACCGAAATACTGTGTAGGACACACTGTAAGAGTTATTTCAGCATCGAAATTTTTCAGTTCATTATATGTCTTATTCACAAGATAGATATGAGCATCAACTGTACTGTCAAAGGCGTCTTTATCGTCTTCATACTGAAAATCAGCAGGGATATCATCAAGAAGAAGTCCGAAATTGCGAACACCGATTGAATATACATTTTTGATTTTGTTAATGAGCAACTGAAAATCTTCATCAGACGTATAGTGATAAGTAAGTCCGGGACCGATTGACCAGCAGAAATCAAGCTGGTTTTCTGTTGCAAAATCGTAGAGATTTTTAAGTTCGTTAAGTTCCTTTTCGGGATAAACTTGTCTCCACTTTTCACGGTGGTATTCATCATCTTTCGGCGCATAGTAGAAAGTATTCATACCGTATTTTGCCATAAGCTCCATAACTGAAAGACGTTTTTTCTGCTCCCAGGTATCACCATAGAAGCCCTCGATGTATCCTCTCTTTGCAAAAAGAGGATAGTCTTCAAGGACACCTGTTTTCAGTTCATTTTTTACTATTAACTTTGCAAGCGTATTCACTGCCCTGAAAACACCGCGTTCTGACGAGGTTTCAATAAGTGCTTTATCTTTCTCTGCAATGATGAAATATTTTTCATTGCTGAGACGGGATAGAGAATCAATATATGTAGTTTTTTTACTATCTGAAATTTTTATCTCAACAGGAAAACCATTTTCTGACACTTCAATGCCGTATGTTGTAAAAACCTTTTCCGCAAGGCTTTCAAAGTCACCTGTAAATTTTACGCTTGTGAGAGAAATTACTTCTCCGTTAAGATTGTTTTTCTGAGGAATAGGATAAATCAAAGGTGTTTAATCTCCTTTTTATATTTTTCTACCAACTTGTTGTTGATTTCGTCACCGCCGTCAACATTTGAACTTGCAAAGTGTTCAGGTGAAAAGCCTTTCTTTGCACACATATCAACTGCTTCTGAGACAATAGCATTGAGAATGAGTGCACCTGCAACTGTTGATGTAGGACAGATTTTGCCGTCTACACCATCAACTTCCACACAGGCATCACCAACACAACCGAAGTTATCAAGGACGATATCAGCAATTTCGCAGAGTCTTTTACCGCTCTTATGACGTGATGCACCTGCATAGGTATGAAGCAGATTTGTAAGACAGACCACATTCAGTCCTTTTTCTTTACAAAGCAGTGCCATATCAACAATAACACCGTTTCTGCCTGAGTTTGAGATGATAACAATTGTGTCACCCTCACTCATACCGTATTCTGCAAAAATCTTTTCAGCATACCCTTCAACGCGTTCTGCAATTGTGCTGTCTGATGCAGAAACGTGAAGCATAAGCGGTTCAACAAGTACAGGCTGAATATTCACGAGTCCCCCTGCCCTGTAAAAAAGCTCTTCTGAAAGCATATGGGAATGACCTGTACCGAAAAGGTAAATTCTCTTGCCTGTCATCAGAGTTTCACTGAACAATGCAGCTGCTTTTTCAAGACTTTCTGCACCTTTTGTTTCAATTTTTTCGATAATATCTTTTACGTTTGATATGTATTCGTTATATTTTTTCATTTTATTTCCCTCGCTATTTTAAGTGCCCCTTCTTCAGGCGGAATTGTGAGAAGTCTGACTTCCAGGTCAGGATATATTTCGTTGATGTCCTCTGTGAATGTATCACGGAAAAGTCCGTTATGCAGGAAAACTCCTCCGTAAAGAGCAAGGACAGAACATTTCTCAATTTCACCTAAAAGACTGAAAACAGTTCTCGCAAAATTGTGAGCCTCATTGACGATAATTGACTGAGCAAACACATCACCCTCATCTGCAACAGTCTGCACATTCTGTGCAAAACCTGCAAGAACATCCTTTGATGTATCGGGTGAATAAATTTTATCAATAGCCTGTCTGAAATCTTTAACACCGAAAAATTCCTTTGCACTCTGAAGCAAGGGTGATTCTTCCCCTGAATCGTCAAAAATACAACAACATTTCAGTGCATTTACGGCAATTGTGTAGCCTGAACCTTCGTCACCGATAATATGACCCCAACCGCCTTTGATTTTCACATTTCCGTTTTCGTCTTCACCGATTGCCATTGAACCTGTACCGCAGATGGCAACACAGGGACAGAAAGCATTTTCCACAGATTTCAGTGCCACATAAAGGTCACTGTCCATTTTTATTCTATTTGCTTTAATTTCACCGCAAAGACTCATGAGCGTTTCTGCATCTGCCTCCCTGTCAAGGGCTGAGCAGCCTACAAAAACACTCTCGAATGTGATTTCACCTGTTTCTTTGTAAATATCTTCTATCACTTCAAGAAGATTTTCACGGGCTTTATCCATTCCCACCGAATAAAAGTTGATTGTTTTACCCACTTTTTTTGTGAGAATGTTGCCCTTTTCATCTGATACGGCAGCGGTAGTTTTAGTACCGCCGCCGTCTATACCAAGATAATATTCCACAAGAATATCTCCGTTCTTAAATTAGTTTTCGCTTGTAACAAGTTCATTGAGAACTGTCATAGTTGTAGAACCAGCCTTACTGCCTGTTGAAAGAAGCTCTTCATAGTGTCTCTTTGCAGGACCGTACAAGCCTTCCATACCATCCATTTTCCAGAGTGAATCGGCAATGAAGTGCGCATAGTCAGTATCAGGAACAATGTAGCCGATAGCATCGTTGCAAAGTCCCATTACAAGAACTGTTTTACTTTCGGGAACAAGGTCTGCTGTACAGGGAATTGTCCATTCTTCGCCTGTATATGATTCTTCTGCTGAAACAACGTTGCCGTAAACAAGCTGAGGAATAAGTTCACCGGGAACTGTCAGAAGAACGATGTCTTTACCTATTTCAATATAGCCTGTTTCAGTAATTATTGAGTTACCTGTAGGACTTTCTTTATCTTTTACCATAGTGATGCCGAGGAAACCGTTGGCTGCACCCACCTGATAAAGACCTCTTTCAAGAGGAATAGCATATTCAGCCATCTTTACATTGAGAATCGGGTCAACCTTTTCTGCTTTTTCCTGTGCTTCAAGGATGAGTCTTGCAAATTCATAGCCGAGAGTTTTTGAGTTTCTGTAAGGTGCAAGTTCAGGATTTGCTACAACCTCAGAATCTACTTCTTCCAGAATTTCAGGAGTCTGAACCGCTGACTTTTTAAGTGAGATAGGTGACTGTGCACCCTGAATAAACATAAAGTTCATGCCTGCTTCGTTAAGTTTTGCTTCCATAAAGTTAGGGAAGTCTGCTGAAAGGAGTGTGGTTGACCTTTCAATTGTTGTGGGATGAGCACCGATGTTTGCAAAAACAGTGGGTTTTGATTCTGTATTATCAGGAACAAATTTGAAACAAGCCCAAACGTGCTGATAACCTTCTTCATCATATCTCTTGTTGTGGAGATATGAATATTCATCATCAAGGTAGTTCTGCAATTCTTCAGATTTACCGATACCTGCTGTTTCGAAATAGTAAAGGTCACCTTTTTCCATATTCATATATGCTTCAACGATTGCATCAGATGCTCCGTCAATCATTTTTGCAAGGAATTCATCATCAATGTTTCTGTCAAGTTCAACGAAAGGAATCCATGCAAGCATATTGCGGAAAAGTCTTAAAATAAGGTCAATACCAATACCCTGTGTGTCACACACTGTATGACAGTGAGTTGCATTGATATTGATAGCGTTGATATCGCTTTTAATTCCCTTTGCTTTGAGTTTTTCCTCTGCTTTTGCTCTGATTTCACGGATGTCAGCATTACCTACACCGATACCGTCAATTGACGCAAAAACAGTTGTGCCTCTGCCTGAGCCATCATTAAGAGCAATTGCATTTGCTCTCTGGTCATCGTACACACCGTTTACTTTCTGTGTGAAATAACCGCCTGTATAATATTTTTTTGTTCCGTCTTTAAGATTATCGGGAACAAGACTTTCTTTACCAAAGCCCAGTGACCATTTTGCATTCTCAGCGGGAGTATCAATAAAAGTTTCTGTGCCTTCATAGAAGTTTTCACTCTCACCTGCAAAATAATCCTGCTTTGTGGGACATTTCATATCGGGAATAAGCAAATCAAGTACACTGAATGCGCCGTCAATGATTCCGCCTATAATTCCTGTTGCAGTTCTGATTGCCCCGTTATGCTTATCACCAAGTGCTGACGCATTAACAGAGAAAAGCATTGTACACACAAGGAACATTGCAATAACAGATTTGAATTTCTTTTTCATATCTACATCTCCTTTGTAAATACAGTTTACTATTTATTTTTACCATATAATTCATTATTTGTAAAGAAAAATTAGAAAAAAACTATAAAAACCACCACATTTTTTTATTCTTTATAAGATATAAGTTTTCTCATAAAAACTCTATTGACTTAAGAGTGTAAAAGTGGTATAATTATGAAAACAATTTTGTGGAGGTACGTATCATGGAACACATCAAAACACTTGAAACTCGTAATCTTTGCGACAGTGCTAAAAACGGCGGTTGCGGTGAATGCCAGACATCTTGCCAGTCTGCTTGCAAAACAAGCTGCGGTATTGCTAACCAGCAGTGTGAAAGCACAAAAGAAAGCAAATAATTGCAGAATTTAAAACGCCGCCATCAGGCGGCGTTTTTTATAGAAGGAGATTCCCTATGATTCATCAGTTCAAACTCGCAGGATACAACATTGTTCTCGATATCTGCTCAGGCTCTGTTCACGTTGTTGACGAAGTGGCTTACGATATCATCTCAATGTTTGAAGAAACAGATAAAAACGAGATACTCACCTCTTTAAATAAAAAATACGCTGAGCGTGACGATATTACAGAAAGTGACATTGAAGAATGCTACTCTCAGGTAGAAGCTCTTAAAAATCAAGGTAAGCTTTTCACTCCCGACACTTTTGCTGACAAAGCGGGTGACCTTAAAGCTAAAACCTCAGGTGTTATAAAGGCTCTGTGCATTCACATTGCACACACCTGCAACCTTAACTGTGAATACTGCTTTGCAAGTCAGGGTAAATATCACGGTGAAAGAGCACTTATGAGCTTTGAGACAGGTAAACAGGCTCTTGATTTCCTTGTTGCTAATTCAGGAACAAGAAGAAACCTCGAAGTTGACTTTTTCGGCGGAGAACCTCTGATGAACTTTGATGTTGTCAAACAGATGGTTGAATATGGCCGTAGTATTGAAAAAGAACATAACAAAAACTTCCGTTTTACATTAACTACCAACGGAATGCTCATTGACGACGATGTTATCGACTTTGCTAACCGTGAAATGAGCAACGTTGTTCTCAGCCTTGACGGAAGAAAAGAAATCCACGACAGATACCGCGTTGACTATGCAGGTAACGGTAGCTGGGAGAAAATTGTTCCCAAATTCCAGAAGCTTGTTGAAGCAAGAGGCGGAAAAGACTACTATATGCGCGGTACTTTTACCCACGCTAACCCCGATTTCCTCAACGACATCAAACAGATGCTTGATTTAGGTTTCACAGAACTCAGTATGGAACCCGTTGTATGTGCAAAGGGTGACCCCTCAGAACTTACAGAGGAAGATATGGTAATTGTCAAAAAACAATACGAAGAACTGGCTCAGCTTATGCTCGAAAAAGATAAAGAAGGTAAGCCTTTCACTTTCTATCACTATATGATAGACCTGACAGGCGGTCCTTGTATTTACAAGAGAATTTCAGGTTGCGGTTCAGGAACTGAATATATGGCTGTTACTCCTTGGGGCGACCTTTACCCCTGTCATCAGTTTGTAGGTGACGACAAATTCAAGCTTGGTGATATCTGGAACGGCGTTGACAATACTGCAATACAAGACGAATTCCTCTCATGCAATGTTTATGCAAGAGAAGAATGCCACGATTGTTGGGCAAAGCTTTACTGTTCAGGCGGTTGTGCCGCGAACGCATACCACGCTACAGGTTCAATAAAAGGTATCTACAAAAGCGGATGCGAACTTTTCAGAAAAAGAATGGAATGTGCAATTGCCGTAGCAGTTGCAAGAGCTTTCGCAGGTGAAAACTGATGAATACTCCCATTTGTGATTTTGTCCGTGAATACAACGAAAAAAATCCACATAGATTCCATATGCCCGGACATAAGGGCAATACTCTCCTCGGTTTTGAAAGCCTTGACATCACTGAAATAGACGGTGCTGACAGTTTATATGAGGCTGAGGGAATTATAAAAATGAGCGAGGAAAACGCGTCACGTCTTTTTAACTCACTCACCTTTTATTCAACAGAAGGCTCTTCTCAGTGTATTAAGGCGATGTTATATCTTCTTTGCCTGAATGGTGATAAAAAACCTTTGATATGGGCAGGAAGAAATGCACATAAAAGTTTTCTCAGTGCCTGTGTGTTATCAGATTTTGATGTCAAGTGGCTATATCCTGATGAAAATTCTTCTTACCTTTCCTGTAAACTTGACGGTGAAATATTGAAAGAAGAATTAGAAAAATCTGATAAAAAACCTGATGCAGTTTATGTCACAAGTCCTGACTATTTGGGAAACATTTCAGACATAAAAAGTCTTGCAAGTGTGTGCCATGAAAACGGAATTTTACTTCTTGTTGACAATGCTCACGGAGCGTATCTGAAATTTCTCCCTGAGTCTTTGCATCCCATTGACCTTGGTGCAGATATGTGCACGGATTCCGCGCATAAAACTCTCCCTGTTCTTACAGGTGGTGCTTATCTTCACATATCAGACAGAGTTGCCGGAAAATTCAGAGACAACGTAAAATCTGCGCTCAGTTTGTTCGGTTCAACAAGTCCCTCATATCTTATTCTTCAGTCACTTGATATGGCAAACAAATATCTTGATGACGGATACAGAGAAAAACTTTCACTTTTCATAAAAGAAGTATCAATGCTCAAAAACGAGTTAAAAAATAATGGTTACATCCTCATTGAAGATGAACCTTTAAAAATTACAATTGATTCAAAGAAGTACGGATATACAGGATATGAACTTGCAGAAATTCTCAAAGATAGCGGAATAATATGCGAATTCTGCGACCCCGATTTCCTTGTACTTATGCTGACTCCCGATTTATCAAAAGAGGACCTTGAATTTTTAAAAGAAACTCTTATAAAAATAGAAAAGAGAGAAGAAATTCTCATCTCTCCCCCCTTTATTACGAAGCCGAAAACAATCTGTTCACCGAGAGTTGCATCTTTCTCAGAGAGAGAAATTGTTCCTGTCAGTGAAAGTTCAGGCAGAGTACTTGCCTTGTCAAATGTGGGATGTCCTCCTGCAGTACCCATAATTGTAAGCGGTGAAGAAATTAACCAAAGCACGATAAAAGCCTTTAAATACTATAATATTAAAAATTGTACAGTTATAAAAAAATAAAGTCGGTTTTCACCGACTTTATTTTTTATTTATTCAATTATTTCTTCTTTGTGAAGTAAAGAGCTGCTGCAGCACCTGCGCATACTACGATAACAACGATTGCAATAATTCTTCCTGTTTTGCCTGAATCTTCTTCATCTTCCACTTCATCCTCAACTTCGGGAGCTGTGTAAGAATAAGATTCATATTCAGTTGTTACTTCTTCTGTAACTTCTTCTGTTGTTTCTTCCTCAGTTGTTGTTTCAACTGTTGTAGGAACTGTCACACCGGGAAGTGTGGGGCTTGTAACATTGGGTTTTGTTGTTACAGGTTTCTTTGTTGTAGTGGGTTTTGTTGTAGCGGGTTTCTTTGTTGTTGTGGGCTTGCTTGTTGCAGGTTTCTTTGTTGTTGTTTCAACCTTATCAAGAGTGATAGTAGCTGTTCCCTCTGCAATTTCAACTGAAGCACCGTCTTTACCGTAAGTCAATGAATCAATTACAGATGCTGTGAACGCTGCTGATGCACCGTCTTCAACTGTACCGAGCTTCTTGAATGTTACTGTACAAACTGTACCGCTTGATTTGATAACGTCGCCGTCATTATTTTCTTCAACAACGATTCTTACGTTGCTGCCGTTGAATGAACCCCATGCAACCATACCTGCTGCATTTGCAATACCTGCACTCTGAACACTGCCCTCTGCAAGAAGTGTTGCATCAAAAGCGAGATTGATACCGATTGCCTGAATTCCGGGGTTACCTGAAATGCCGATTGCAACTGTTACTGTTGAAGATGTTTCGCTGACTTTTGAAACTGTGAGAACTGCACCTTCTGCAGATGCAGTGAGAACTGTTGTTGCCACAAAAGTGAAAGCAAAGATTACTGCCAACACAAGGCTTAATACTTTCTTCTTCATTTTTATGCACCTCATTTAATGTCTTTTTATACCAAACGGGAACGTGCCGAAAAACGACACGTTCCTTTTCATAATACTATATCGGTTATCAGAAAACAGGTAAACGTTTTGTGATTTCGAGTTTGAAGAACTCAACAAGGATTGTTTTTTCGTAAACGTCACCTGATTTTGTTGTAATTTCTGCAGTAACATTTGCTCTGCAATACCACCAACGGTTAGGAACAACAGTTACTGAACCGTCATCATTTGCCTGGATTGTAAGTCTGTTTGTATCAACTGACCACTTAACTGACTTAAGTGTATCACCTACAACACCGGGGAAGAGAACAACACTCTGGTCTCTGTAGCTTGCAAAGAAAGGTACTTTCTGATAGTACTTATCTTCAACTGCTTTTTCTGCAACTCCGTATTCATTTGCATAAATAACGGGAGAAATGATTGAAATATCGCCCTCTTTGCTTACATAGCTTACAGCCTTTTCTTTAGCATCAACAACACTGTTTTCAGGGAAGTCGAGCTTAACCTTAGCGTGACCTGTTGCATCTTTAAGAACTTTGAACTTAAGTGTGCATACAGTACCGTCTTTCTGTGTATTAGTAGTACCGTTGTAGTAAAGAATTCTTACTTTACCTTCGTGTGCTTTACCAATCATAAATGCGTTAGCAGTGAAAACATCACCGTTTGTTGCTTCTACAAATTCAAGCTTACTTGCATCATATTCGATGGTAGGATTAACAACACATACCGGTTTTGAGTTTGTAAGAGTAACTTTCAGAGTTACAATCTGACCGGGTTTTGCCTTCTTAACGTTGCTTACTGAAAAAGTCATATCATTTGCAGCAGAAGCAGTGATACCTACGCTCATTGTAAGGAGCATAAATGTGAGTGCAAGAAGTACGGAAAGAATTTTTTTAGTCATTTTCATAATTCATGCACCTCCTTATGAATTGGGTATGTTTGTTCCCTGGTCAGAACCAACAATGTTTCTCCAGAGGAACACAACTCTGTTACCTTCAATTGTGTAAACGTCAACCTTGCTGAAATTCTTAGTATCGATGAAACCAGCTCTTGTAAAGCCTCTTTCTTCAAGACCTTCTGCAAAAAGTCTTGCCATTTCGTTTGCAGGGAAGTCTACTGTGAACTTAATTGTAAGCTGACTATGGGGTTTTGACATATCTGTGTAATTGTCAAGAGCACCAAGTTTGAATCCTGTGATCCACCAATACATATCATAAGGCATTGTGAATGCTTCTTTTTCATCCTTATAAACTGTCATCTGCATACCTAAAAGATCTTCATCGGCAGCACAGTCGTAGTGAGGTGTAACACGTGTTTCAGGTTTAGTATAAACACCAAGCTCTGCACCGTAAAGCACCATACCGTACTGACCCTTCCAGGGCTGAATCATCCACTGTTTGGGAGTACCGTCTTCATATGTGCCGTAGTCAAAGAAAACACGGAATGTATCGTAGTACATGAATGTATAGGGAGTCGCATAGTCATAAAGTGCGTTGAAACCAAAGTTTCTCTGCCAGGGGTCATTATTTGTATAGAA
>JAZRQI010000019.1:0-4759 GCA_045649705.1 Acutalibacteraceae bacterium | reverse complement strand
AAGACCGTTGGCCCTCAGGTTTTGCAGGCGGTCTTGTGACCTGCAACGAGGAGTTCCGTGCAAGATACATAGCATTTTCACCTTTCAAAAAAGAGGAGATTGTTGAGACAAAAATCAACGATTCTTCAAGCAGAGGTGCTGTGAGCCGTGACGGTGTTCTTCTTGCAAAATATGATATCACTTTGGAAAACGGATATCTCAAAAATTATAAACGTCTTTCTGAAAACGAAGACGGAGAAAACGTATGGTATGCTTATCTTGAAGTTTCAAAGCCTTCACCCTGGTTCAATAATCAGACTTATGTTGATACACTCAACCCTGATGCAATCGCAAAGTTTGTGGAAGTGACACATCAGAGATATTACGATGCACTTGAAGAATATATCGGTGACACAATTCCTGCTATATTCACGGATGAGCCTCAGCATACAAGAAAATCCTCTCTTGATTTTGCAGAGGATAAGACAGTTGAAATTATCCCTTACACAGAGAAGCTTCCCGAAATCTATAAAGAGAAATACGGTGAAGATTTCTTTGATACACTTCCCGAAATTTTCTGGGATTTGCCTCAGTCAGAGCTGTCTGTTGCAAGATACAGATACCACGACCTGTCAGCAGAACTTTTGGCATCTGCATTTGCTGACACAATCGGCAAGTGGTGTGATGAACATAATCTTCCTCTTACAGGTCATATGATGGAAGAACAGAACCTGAATTCACAGACTTCTGCAACCGGTGAATCAATGCGTTCTTACCGTTCATTCGGACTTCCCGGTATTGATATGCTCTGCGACCAGAGAGAATACACAACTGCGAAACAGGCACAGAGCGCATCTCATCAGTACGGCAGAGAAGGTGTTCTCAGTGAACTTTACGGTGTAACAGGTTGGGAATTTGATTTCAGAGGTCACAAACAGCAAGGTGACTGGCAGGCAGTTCTCGGCATTACAAACCGTGTTCATCATCTTTCATGGTACAGTATGGACGGTGAAGCAAAGCGTGACTATCCCGCTTCAATTTTCTATCAGTCACCCTGGTATAAAGAATATAAACTTATTGAAGACCACTTTGCACGAGTAAACACTGCTATGACAAGGGGTAAGGCAGAGGTTAAAATCGGTCTTGTTCATCCTGTTGAAAGCTATTGGGTTCGTTTCGGACCTCAGGAACAGACAGGTCTTTTCCGTGAAGAACTTGAACAGAACTTCCAGAATGTAGTTTTATGGCTCCTTTCAAATCAGCTTGATTTTGACTTCATTGCAGAGTCACTTCTTCCCTCACAGTGCAAGGAGCAGAAAGGAAACAAACTTGCAGTAGGTGAAATGGCTTACGACGTAGTTATCGTACCCGCTCTTGAAACAATCAGAAAATCAACTCTTGAAAGACTTGTTTCTTTCCGTAAAGCGGGAGGTAAAGTAATCTTCCTCGGTTCAGTACCGTCTTATGTTGATGCAGTGAAGAGTGATGAGGCGAAAGATTTCTCAAAAGAATGCGACAACGTTTCATTCACACAGGCAAGTCTTGTAAAGAGTCTTGATGAGTTTAAAACAGTTTATCTCCTTGATGATGAAGGCAGAAATGCAAAGAATCTCTTCTATCAGATGAGAAACGATAACGACTGCAAATGGCTCTTTATTGCCAACGCTGAAAAACGCCGTTCTGACCTTATTGATGAAACTGAACTTACAATCAAGGTCAAGGGTACATTCAATGCAGAACTTTATGACACACTGACAGGTGAAATTTCTCCCATTGCAACAGACTGCAAGGGTGGTTTCACAGTAATCAAAAAGTTGATTTACAGTCACGACAGCATTCTTCTTAAACTCACAGAGTCTGATGTTCACTCAGCAGACCTGACTCTCACAGAGAGGAAAGTTGAAGAAAAAATTCATCTTCTCGGTGCAATGGACTATGAAATGTCTGAGCCTAACGTAGCACTCCTCGAAAGAGCAGAATACCGTTTTGACGGTGGAGAATGGCAGGATGAAGAAGAAGTTCTTCTCATTGACGATAAGTTCAGAGATGTTCTCGGTTACCCCTCAAGAAAAGAATCTGTGGCACAGCCCTGGGTAATCAAGAATGACGAAAACGATGAGCATACCCTTGAACTCCGTTACATTATCCATTCAGAAATTGACACAGAAGATGATGTGTATTTTGCTTACGAAAGACCTGAACTCTGTGAAATCACAGTAAACGGTAAACTTCTTGAGCAGAAATACGAAGGGTTCTATGTTGATGAATGCCTTGTTAAAATGAACATCGGCAAACTTCACAAAGGTGACAACACAATCGAAATCAAAATGCCTTTCGTGAAGAAAACCAATGTTGAATGGGGTTATCTCCTCGGTGATTTCGGTGTTTGTGTTGAAGGTGAAAAAATCACAATCACCGAAAAACGTGAGAAAATCTGTTTCGGTGAATACCTGAGATACGGTATGCCTTTCTACGGCGGTAACCTTACTTATAAGTATAAAGTAAACGTGGAAGAAGGCGATTACAGACTTTCATGTACAATGTTCAGAAATCCTGTTATTGCTGTTTCAGTTGACGGGAAAGACTGTGGAAGAATCGCGTTTGAGCCTTATTCTGTTGAACTCGGTCACCTGACAGAGGGTGAACATCTTCTTGAAATCACCGCATTCGGTCACAGATACAACAGCTTCGGTGCAATTCATAACAATGACCTCGGCAGAAAATGGCACGGACCCGACGCATGGCGTGTCAGTCACGAGGAATACACAAAATATTATTTCTTCAAGGGCATCGGCATTCAGAAAGAACCTGTTCTTGAAAAACTGGAGGCAGAAAAATGAAATATGTAGGCTTTGCACTTCTTGCAATTCTCGCGGTGGTAGTGGTACTTCTTCTTGTTGCAGTTATCAATGCAGTAAGAATCAAGGCAAAACCCATTAAAGGTAAAGAAACACTTAATTACACACCCGATGAAGAAAAAACTTATGCAGAAAAACTTTCACGAATGGTCAAAGTTCCCTCAATTTCACTGAGAGGGAACACAGACCTTACAGAGTTTTATAAACTTCACAAAGTCCTTGAAGAGGATTTTCCCCTTATTCACGAAAAACTTGAAAAAGTGGAAATTCAGGGAAATCTTCTCTACAAATGGACAGGTAAAGATTCATCCCGTGCATTTCTTCTTATGGGACATCAGGACGTAGTTCCCGCAGAAGAAACAGACTGGAAATATGACCCGTTCTCAGGTGAAATTGCAGACGGTGCAGTTCACGGCAGAGGTGCAATGGACTGTAAATGTACTGTTCTTGCAGAGATGTCAGCAGTTGAAGAACTTCTCGCAGAAGATTTCGTTCCCGAATGCGATGTTTACCTTGCTTTCTCAGCAAACGAAGAAATCTTCGGCGGCGGTGCAGATTTAATTATCGATTACCTTATTGAAAAGGGTGTGCGTCTTTCATCTGTTATGGATGAGGGTGGAACAATTATGGAAAAAGCATTCCCTGGTGTTGCTTGTGACACAGCGGCAATCGGTATTGTTGAAAAAGGTAACTGTAACATTAAGATTGTGGCAAAAGGTGCAGGGGGACATTCTTCAACTCCTCCGAAAAACACACCTCTTGCACGTCTTGCAGCTTTTGTCAACGAAGTTGAAACAAAGAAACCTTTCAAAAAAGTTATGGGTGAACCTGTTAAGAGAATGTTCGCATCAGTTGCACCTTACGCATCATTCCCCATGAGATTAGTTCTCGGCAACGTGTGGCTTTTCAAACCTGCGCTTATTGCACTTTTACCTGCACTTTCATCGTTCGGTGAAGCATTCCTTTCAACTACCTGTGCATTCACAATGTCAGGCGGTTCAACAACACCTAATGTTATTCCCGATGAAGCGTATGTTATCTGTAACATCAGACCTTCAACACATCAGGATGCTGATGCATCAATTGCAGTTCTTGAAAAAATTGCAGAAAAATATGACCTTAAGGTTGAGCCGATGAACAGAAGAAGTGCATCAAAGGTAACAGACCCTGACGGTGAAGAATTTGCATATCTCAAACAGTGCATCAACGAAACTCTTCCTGAAGTATGTGTAACACCTTACTTTATGGCAGGTGCAACAGACTGCCGATTCTATGAGAGAGTTACAGATAACTGTCTTCGTTTCTGCCCCGTAAAACAGACACCCAAACAGCTTGCAGCAATGCACGCAGCAAACGAAAACATCTCAACTGACAACCTTGCAGTTGGTGTAAAATTCTATAAATACTACATTAAGAATCATAAGTAATGAGAAAAGCAATCAGAATTATACTTACGGTTATAGTTGTAGCAGGGTTATCACTTTCTACTGTTTATCTGGTTTTCGAGCCGTCATTTTTAGGACCGCCCGAAGCACCTGAGGGTGAAGAAATTCCCACAGTTCCTGACGGATTTTATGATGAGGGTGAGTGCTGGTTTTACTTTGAAAACGGTGAAATAGCACGGAAAACGGATATAATCAGCGGCACTGTGAATGAAAAAACAGGTCTTTGGAAAGTTGTCAACGGTATGGTTGATTTCTCCGCTGTATCCCTTGAAAAAACAGAGAATAACACCTGGCAATACGTAAAAAACGGTGAAGTGACAGAAGAAACAGACGAAACTGTTTCTCTTGTTCTCGGTAACGTACTTAATTCACTGAGCAATGAGGAAAAAGTTACAACATTCGGCGGTTTTGAACTTTCTGCTGAGGAAGAGATACTTCTTAAAAACAGAATCCATAATATAACTTCAAAAGACTATA
>JAZRQI010000018.1:0-2427 GCA_045649705.1 Acutalibacteraceae bacterium | reverse complement strand
TTACTCGCCATCAGAAATCACCTCACTGTCTGCCTTCTTCTTTTTTGTTGGTTTTTCAGGTTTTGGTTCTTCTGTAGCGAAGGTCATATCTGCGGTAAGAAAGGAAAACAACAAGTTTTCATTTACACATTCCTGAAGCTGCCCTATAAGCTCAATTTCTTTGAAAGAAAGGCTTTCTACTCCTAACAACTCCTTTGGTGTCAGTTTTTCAAGCTGCTCTTCTGTGTTAATGCCAAGTGAAGCAAGTTTTTCAATTACTTCAATTTTCATTTGTGTTTTACTTATTTTCATTTTCTTTGCCATTTTTCTTCTCCTTTCCATCGTAGAATTCTTCATATACTTTTTTCCAACAGATATTACACACATATCCGTTTCGGTATCTGCAATTTTTACAACCTAATTTCTTTTCATCAACTTTCATTTCTGACGATGAAGCTCATCGTGCTTCACCTCGCTCGTACTGTTTAGAATGAATAAACTTGCCTTGTTCGTTATAGTTCTGCGGATTAGCAGATGGTGTCTGCCAACCGTTAGTAATACCGCCGAGCATAGCTTCTTTCTGAGCTTTGGTAACGCCCATTTCAGAATTATGTCCATCTGCAAGCTGTCTGTTTTGTTCAGGTGTGTTACGCTCATCAGTTACATCGACAAATTCTTTTTCACCTTTGGTGATGATAATAAGTTTTTCACTTTCAGGATGAATGGCATAACAAAGCTTTGGAAGAGAAGAACGAAAAGGAATTACTGTACTTCCGTTTCTCTCCATAATCTCTGCGAACTCACAGATATGATAAAGTCTGTCACCAACCTCTGTGTGATAATCATCTATATATCTGCAGGTTTTATAATACCTTTCACCGTCTGAATGGGTAATTTTGATTTTATCACCATCTGGTATTCTGAATATTTCTCTGTAATGAGGGGTTATAAACCGGATACCCTTACTTGCCTGAACAAGCTGTGTTTCAAGATACTTCTTTACATAACAATAACAGTAGAGGTTATATTCACCTCTGTTCGGATTGAGCCTTAACAGATAAGTGTGATTATCTGTATCAACTCTTACGCCGAAATACTGTTTATCATCTCCGGTGTACTGCTTTGCATTATCGTGGCAATACTTTGAAAGACTTGTTCTGTCACCGAGCATTTTGCCGTACTTATCATCAAGTCGAAGTGCATTGATAACATCATCAAATTCCTTTGAGAATTCATCCGTCTTAAAGAAAGAGCAGGTTTCGTTCCAAGTAGAATGAAACTCTTTACCGCTTGAACCTAAGTCAGCACGAAGATAACCTATACAGCCTGTCTGCTGATACAGCTGATTACTTTGTTTGAATGTGTATTTTTCAAGTGTTGTTGTAATCGGAGTTATATACAAATCATTCATCGTGCATCCCTTTCCTTTCTCTTTTCGGCTCGTTCTTTCTGAACTTCATCTAATCTCTGCTTTGCCCATTCGGGGAGTTTGTCCTTTTCAATGACACCGAGAATATCACGACGTTCATATCTTGATTCTTTACCGCTGTATAAGTTAGTGCAGAAGCAGGCTGAACCTCTTGAATTAGGCTCACACCCGAACCCGCCCGTACAAAGCTGCAACTGCATTGTTGCAATCTGATATTCCGGCTTAAATACATCAGCTCTTATAACTACAACCTTATTTTTGATAGAGTCTTCAGACTTAATAACGGTGCATCCATCAGCATAAATAGGTGCAGTATCAACCTCAATTTTTGAGATTTCTTCAATAACAAGTTCTGCTTCATTCTTTATTCGTTCAGCAAAAATCTTTGAGATTTCTGCGTAATCATTTCCGACAAGTGCATCAACATATCTTTCAAATATGCCGTTATTTTCATAGTTGGCAACAACAAATCTTTCATCGGGTGATGCATTAACATCTCTGCCGATTATGATTTCTTTCTTGCCAATTTCAAAGGCGTGGATTACTTCATAAGTTCCCGCCATTCTTTTTTCTTCATTCAAATTCATCATCTCCTTTGATTTACAAAGTAAAGGGCGACTTTTTCAGCCGCCCTTAAAGTGAATTTTTATCGACCTACATACCAATCGTCATAAGCCGAGTCTTTGATTATAATTCGGTTGGATTTATACTCATTCTTCATCATACCTGAAGGAGTCCACATATCAGTGAGTTCTACTCTTACGATATAGTCGCCATCAGGATACCAAAGAGGTGTAAAGTGAACATTGCCATAAGAACCGGTAGCAGAGAAAATCCATTTGCCGTTTGAAAGATTAAGTGTAGTAATCTTTCCGCTCTCCTTTGAATATCCGTATTCAGGGAAGTAGGCATAACCATACTGAGGAAGAGTATATGAACCTGAAGGAGCAGACGGATAACTACCGTTTGTTATCTTAACTCCGTTAGTAAGCGACATTGTAATGCCATAACCTGAATTC
>JAZRQI010000017.1:0-5250 GCA_045649705.1 Acutalibacteraceae bacterium | reverse complement strand
AGTGCAGGCAATTTCATAAGAGAGGTCATATTTTCCATAAGCGTCAAGCCCCTTTAAAACCATATAGTTTGTGGGTGCCCAGACAGAACCGCACCAATAACCGCCTTTTTCGTTATATTCGGGATGGTCCTTTGAAAGAGTAGGAACTCTGTGGTCTGTTTTGAATTCCTGTTCATTGTTGAGATGAGCAATAAAGCTTTCTTTTCTGTTTTCGGGAACACATTTTGCAAGAAGTGCCCAGAAAGCACCTATATGCTTAACTCCGTTAAAGGTATCGTCGTTTTTAAGGTCGTAATAAAACTGTGTTTTTTCATCCCAGAGTTTTTCATTTATAACTTTAAAGAGGTGTTTGCTTTCCTCTTCCAGTTCAGGGATAAATTCTTCTCTTCCCAATTCTTTTGCCATTTTTATAAGCAGATTACAGGCGTTAAGTTCCTGCATACAAGCATCTACCCATACCATATGACCGTGACTGTAGCAAACGTGATATTTTTCATCAAGTCTCGGACAGTTATCCATTCCGCAACCGTAGCCTGAGGAGAAATAAGTACCGTCACGCCAGGTGAAATGCTCCTGCATCCATTGATGATATGCCACAAGGCAGGGGAATACTCTTGCTAATCTTTCTTTATCACCGAAATTCAGGTAATATTCCCATTCGCACCAGGTCATAACTTCAGGACCTGTCGATGCAGGGTCGTGACGGGCAAAAACATCGTTGCCGGTGTCTTCTTCAATCTGACGGCAGATGAATCCGTCCTTATGCTGATGAGAATAAAAATTATCAAAGGTTTTCTGGAATTTGAAAATTCTGTCAGCATATTTTCCGAACATGAGCATAAAAGCAGAGTCCCACATAAAGATGCAACCGTTAAATGCAGCATCAATATAATTTGTGATAAAGCCTGTACCCTCTTTAGGCTGATAGAGATTTTTGAAAGCAATCTCCCAGACCTTCCAATAGCAATCAATGTGATCCTTATGATTTTCCCATATAGGTTGGGGAAGTTTATCCTTCGTTTCGCTGAAAACCGGAATCGGTTCTTTTTCAATTTCTGCACCAATAAAGGAATTTTCTTCCATCAGGTCTTTGTCATCGTATGTAATTTCGTTATTTTGTTTAAAGCTTATCATATTATCACCTTAATAATCTCATTCTGTATATAACTCAACAGGTCCGTATAAACCACCTGATACAGAGTCTTTTGCAAACTTTTTCTCCCCGTCAAAATACGGAGATAATTCTTCTGTTTTCCACTTGTCAAAGTAATCGGTGTGAACATACCAGTTTGCAGATGTGTTAGTTACAACTATTTTCAATTTGTTATCTTTCTTAAGCACACCGCAGGGGATTTTAAAACTATAGGGAGGCATCAGAGATGTTCCTAAATGTTGGTCATTAAGATAAACATCTGCCGTGAAACGCACATCACCAAGGTTAATTTCGCCTTCTTTACCTACTTCTTCCTCAGGGAGTGTAAATGTTGTTTCATAAACACCGCTGCCTGAGTAAGCACTGCTGACTAAATAAGACCAATCACCCAACTTAACGGGAACTGCTTTTTCGGAATGGCTGATATTTTCAAATCCGTTTTCATTACAAACAAGTTCAGTTTCTTTTTGGAACAGAAAGTTATTCTGAATTTTGGTTTCCGTTTTGAACTCTTTTTTGTTCTCTGCATTCAGAACTTCGTCTGTCAGTAACACCACAGCCGTTTCTCCTATGGCAAGGGAGATTTTCAGAACACCATTTTCAGTTTGTAATTTCTGTAATTTACCATTTTCTAAATCAAGCAGATATCCTTTGGATGAAGGCAAGTGAATCTGATAATCTCCGTTTTCTCCTGTTTCTCTGAACAGACAGAAAATTTCTGAGTTTTCTGTTTTTCTGTGCATTGCACGTAATCCGCTACCCTCAACCTGAATTACAGATGTGAGATTTGAAAGTTCATGTGAAACTTTTCCTCCGCATTCGATAAAATGATTCAGTGCTTTTTGTGTGTTTTCAGGAATATAAGCGTTTTTCGGAATAATAATGTGTTTGTATTTTGCTCTGCCAATGTGCATACAGCCCTTGTCTGTTATTTCTGCAGACTGTATGACATCATCGTCAACAATATCAAAATCCACTATCATATCTTCAAGGCTTCTTCCGAGAGTATCAAATTCTTCTGATAAAATTTCTGCTTTCAGACCACCCTGAAAATCACAAACGGGATAATAAAGTGCAGTTTCACATACACGTTCTCCCAGAGAAGATATATAAGACAACCGTTCTGTATAATGGTTAAACTGATTCAGGTGCTTGTAATACGGTTGATTCTCCGTAAAAATCGGCAGTTCCTGTGCAAGAAGCTGACCTTTGCGGCCAAGAGGAAAATTAAAGGGATTGAAGATATTTATTCCGCGTACTGCCTGATAGCCTACAGTATATCTCATTATATCGTAATCAAGTCCCGGTCCCGCTACACCGAAAATCTCACTCATTGCAAGTTTTGTACCGTTCTGTGCAGCAGCAGATGAAGCGTATCTCGGGAAAAATCCGTTGTAACCATTTATATCATTTTTATCTGTTGTTTTGTTTTCAGGATAAAGCTGACGCCATATAACATCTATACCCGGAATATCAAAACACCTGAGAGCACGCATCAGATTAAAGTTTCCGCCGCCGTCCATACAACCGTGAGGATTGTGGTCTTTATCCATATGCCCTGTAAAAGAAATGCCGTTTTCATTTGCCCATTTTTTACAGGGGAGAAGAAAGTTGTCGCAGAACATACGGCTGCATAAATCATACCAGCGATGCAGTATGTGAACATTTTCTTCTGTGACTGCAGTTCTTTTTGCAATCAACGGCAGATACGGTATGATTGACTCACCGTATAAGGTTTCATATTTTTCTGCTAACTCTTTGTTGAAGGCTCTTAATGGTGCTTTAGGTTCATCTGTGAACACGGCTGTAACAGTTTCACTAAGTTCATTTTTTAAAACCTCAGCATATTTTTTGTGAGTAATTTCAATAAAAAATTCCGTTGCTTCTTTGTTGAGCAAATCGGGGTAATCAGAAATTTCTTTTTCTGCCACATACTCAGTTACAACAGCGTCTTCGGGGAATATGTAACCCTCTTCGATAATTTTCTTGTTATTCAGAAAAGCTGCAAGAATATCAGGTGATGATTTGTTATACACATCACCTGAGAGAAAAGATTTTTCATAAACTTTCAGAACCTGTCGTGCATATTCGGGGTGATCCTTCATAACTTTTCCGCATGCACTGCCTGAGGGCCAACCGCCTTCATCATAAATCCAACAATTCATACCAAGGCTTTTGCCTTTTCGGATGGCATAGGCACAAAGTTCAAAATATTCCGTTGACAGATAGTCAGGAAACAGGTTTGTCGGCATACTGTCAGGTCGGAAATCAGTCGGTTCAGGAAGAATATAAAATGCCCGTATGCCCAGATTCTGCATCTCTTCAAGCTGAGTGTCTATAATATCCTTAGTGCAGATGTCATTCCATACCCAGACATATACAGGGGAGCAAGAAACTTCAGGAAAGACGAAACTTTCTATATCAAAATTATTATTGCTTTTCATTGTTCAACCGTCCTTGCAAATTCAGATATTTGCATCGTATCTGCCCTGTTTTTTCAATCTGTTTATGAAGCATTTCAATGTAACAACCATTATCACATAGAATACAGCAAGCAGAACAGGGTATATCTTTATGCCAAACAGTCCGCTTACAAGACTGACCATAGGCGGTGCCAACATAACACCGATGTAGGCAAATGCAATCTGAGAACCCATAATTGATTGTGATACTTCTTTTCCGAAATTGTGTGGTGTCAGGTGTATCATATTGGGGTAAATAGAACCGTTACCCAATCCTACAAGGAAAAAACCAACCACAGTAACTGCACCGTGTAGGGGAAGAAGCATAATTAAAATAGCGGGGGCAAGAATAGCAGTGCCTATACCGATACGCTTCCATGTGCTGATTTTGTCAGCGAGTAAACCGGAAACAAAACGTCCGATTGACATGCCCACATAATATATTGTCAGCGCAAGAGCACCGTGTTCTATCTGAAAACCTTTTTCTTCTACAAGGTATGTACTTCCCCATACTCCGCAGGCGTATTCAATGGCATTGGTAACAAGCATAATAATCCATACCTGACGAACTTCTGCTTTCTTAGCCATCTGCAAAAGTGTAAGGTTTACACCTTTTTCTTCTTCTGTTTCTTCAGATGAAGAAGTCTTTTTCCACAAAGGAGCAGACACAATCAGCAAGATTGTAATAACCAACTGTACATAGAAAGCATAGCGGTAACCGCCACGCCAACCGATGTTACTTAATGCATGGGACATAAGGTAAGGGCTGAGAGATACTCCCACACCGTAAAAGCAGTGAAGAAAATTCATGTGACTTGCTTTGCAGTGAAGAGCAACATAATTGTTAAGCCCCGAATCAATTGCACCGGCACCAAGACCGAGAACAATTGCCAACGGTATCATAAACCAGAAAGACGGTGCAAAGGAAAAGCCGAGCAAAGCCGCTGCAGTCATAGCCGTACTGAAAGCTGTAACCTTAGCAGTTCCCAGTTTGTTGAGAATTCCTGCGCTGAACATGCTTGATAAAACTGTGCAACCGGAAATAAGAAGTGTGAGAATACTTACTGCTTCAACAGGTATCGCCATTTCGGTATGAATAGCAGGCCATGCAGATCCGATGAGTGAATCCGGAACTCCAAGACCTATAAATGCAATGTAAATTACAACAAGAAGTAAAGTTGCCACAATTAAATACCTCCATAAAAAATACAGAATAAAACCTGTCACATGTTGTCGTCAGATTTATCCAGCGTTGAATTATGTTCTGTAAAGTTTCCTAACTATTGCAATATGATATCACAGTAAAATCGGAAAAGCAAGTAAATTCATAAGAAAAACACCTGATTATATCGCACTCACAACAGCATTTTTATAAGACAAAAAGAACCTCCTTGCAAACGGATTTTCCGATGCAAAGAGGTTTTCGTTGGTGGTCTTTTTACAGTTTTATACCTGTTCCCTGTAACATCCGTGATTGTAACCTAAAGCTCAATTATATTGAAAAACGTTATAATAAATAAGAAAGCAGATTAAACTTATTTTTAATTTTCTGTTGAATACCTGTGAAAAAAGGAGTATAATCAGTATATTGAGGTGATGTATGTGAATATTTTGCATATGAAATATGCCGTAGAG
>JAZRQI010000016.1:0-4870 GCA_045649705.1 Acutalibacteraceae bacterium | reverse complement strand
AGAGCTTCCTTTGCCTCGGGAACTACGTTCTTGTTGCTTGACATAACTTTTCACTCCTTTTTAAAAGTTTTCTTGCGTCTGCATTACTTATTGTTTTCAATATGAGTGAAAATACAACTGAAAAAATTTGTTAAAAGTTTTTGGTTATTACAGTCGATTCTTTCTTTGAAATTTCAAAATTATTTCAGCGAAAGAAAAATAAACAAAAATTTCAAAAACCCATTGACAAATTATTGCACTCGTACTATTATATAGCTAGTACGAGTGCAGTCTGCTTTTTAGCACTGTAAAATCTCTTTTTTCTCAGGAGGAATTATGGCGAGAAAAACTAAAGAAAATACCAAACATAAAATAATCCGTGTAGCGACACGGATGTTCCTTGAAAAAGGCTATACGGAAACATCGGTCAAGATGGTCAGTGATGAGTTGGGCATCAGCAAAGGAAATTTCACCTTCCATTTTCCGTCGAAGGAGCATATTCTTGCCGAGCTTGTTGAAATGCTATGTAGTTTCCAATGGAAAATGATAGAGACAGAGGCGAATGACGGTATCAGCTCGTTGCTTGCGTTGTGCTTTGAGCTTATGGTAATGGCATCGGCGTGCGAGCAAAACAAGGTTGCAAAGGACTTTTTTGTTTCGACCTATCAGAGTCCTGTATGCCTTGCAATCATTCAGAAAAATGACACAGAACGCGCCAAGGATGTTTTCGCAGAGTATTGTCCCGACTGGGCAGATGAGAAGTTCCGTGAAGCTGAAACCCTTGTTTCGGGTATTGAGTACGCAACGCTCAATGCAATAGATGAAACTGTTCACCTTGAAGCTCGTATCTCAGGCGCACTGAATACTATAATGATGATCTACAATGTGCCTGAAGAAATACGAAAAAGAAAAATCGAAAAAACCCTGTCTTTGGATTACAAAGGTATGGGTAAACGCATTTTCAAAGATTTCAGAGATTATGTTGAACTGATGACTGCGGAATAAAAAACATATAATCACTCTACAATTGACATAGGGAGGAAATTTTATGAAAAAAACTTCAAAGAAAATGTTATCAATCATCCTTGCAATCTTAATGATTGTGACTATGGTACCAATGGCGGTTATTCCGTCAAGTGCGGTGGAAGGCGTCAGTTATATTGATGCTTCAGGTGTAACCCAAATTTGTACAGACTATACCTCGGTATCGACTGAAGATATTAGTTGGTCATCAGGATGGTACGTATTAGATTCTGACCAGACTTTTAAAGGTGAAATTTATGCCGAAGGTGAAGTTCACCTGATTCTTATGGACGGTTACACATTGAAAGCCAAAAATGGTGGTATTAATGTATCATCGGATGGTAATTTTACAATATACGGTCAAAGTAATAATACAGGAACAATATATGCAGAAGGGGCATACTGTTCAGCAGGTATAGGCGGTGACTATAAAAAAGGGTCAGCAACATTTGAGAAAATTACTATTAACGGAGGAACTATATATGCCACGGGAGGATATGAAGGTGCAGGTATTGGCAGTTCCAGCTCTGGGGGTGCTCTGCCATCAAAAGGTCAGATTGTTATCAATGGCGGAAATATTACTGCAACAGGAGGAAGTAAAGCAGCCGGTATTGGTGGTGGATCAAGTTTATCGATGAGTGTTACCATCAATGGTGGTAATATTATCGCAAATGGCGGCAAGTCTGGAGCCGGTATTGGTGGAGGTTTTAACGGATTGTGCCAGAACACGCATATACACGGTGGTTTTATAAAAGCAACGGGTGGTTCCGGTGCTGCGGGTATAGGAAATGGTAAGAAGGCTGCATCAGGATGGAGTTTTGTTAATATTACCGGCGGAATTGTTGTAGCTAATGGAGGAAGCGGAGCATCTGCTATCGGAGCCAATGATGAGGGTTTCATATATCAGCTAAATATTGGGGGCGGTGTTCTTTTTGAAAACAATTCGGGTAAAGTTCTTAGCAATACCGCAATTGACAGAGACTTTACTATAGAGGCAAATCAGACACTAAATATACCGTCCGACAAAACAATTACCGTTGCAGAAGGTATAACCCTTACCAACAACGGAACCATTACAAATAACGGAACAATTACTGTTCAGGAAGGCGGATCACTGGTCAATAACGGTGTCTTGGTTCAAAACGGAAATTTAACGAATAACGGCACATTTACATGTGCTCATAAAGAGATTACGGACAAATGGACAACAATTGAAGGAACGCATTATAGGGTATGTCTGAGTGGTTGCGGTGAGAAGGTTCACGAAAGTGCTTGCTTCGGCGGTGTAGGTAACTGCCTTGAAGGCGGTGTCTGTGCTGACTGCGGTGCGGTATATCTCCCCAAAAATCCCGATAATCATGTTTCCGAAGAAACCTATATTGAATATATTAACGACAGCGTTCACGGTCTGTATCATTCCTGCTGTAAAGCGTTGATTCAGGAGATTCCTCATTCTCCTGCAGAGGGGCAGGAGGCTACCTGCACAGGCGTGGCGATCTGTGCTGATTGTGGCTTCGCTTACGGTGGCAACGATGAGACCAACCATTTCAGCGATGAATTGAAATATGTTTCAAACGGTAAGGGAACACACATTCTGACTCACGCTTGCTGCGGTAACCCTGCGGCGGCTCCCGAAGGTCACAATATGAAATATACTGTCAACGGAGAGTTGACTATAGACGGTGTATGTGAGGATTGCGGTGCTACAGGTAGCGTAACTCTGAATCCTACAGCAGGCGGTAAATACAACGGTTATGAATTTGTATCTGATTATTCAGGCACAGGCATTCTTGGTGGGCTTGATGCTTTCGAAAAACCCGTTGTTGACGGTTGCTGTGAAGACGGTTGTACTGATGCAGGTGAACACACCGTTACTATGACATTGGGCGACCAATCAGTTTCCGGTACTTTCACGGTTACTCCAAAAGAGTTGACTATTTCTCAGATCAGAGCATCAATCAAGGTGTATGACGGTAACCCTGTGGTGGGTGTTATCGGAATCGATCTGGAAGGCATTGTGGTTTACAAAGAGGGCGACTATCCCGATGCTATGTGGGATGATGTCTGCGATGATGTAAGCCTGAACTACGATAATATTGTCTGCACGGTGGATGATGTTGTCCCGGGTACTTATGAGACTGCTAAGCTTTCAGGCGTGGCTCTGAAGGATAACGATGCGCATAACTATGTTATTGCAGAGAATCTTGAAAATGTGCATTTGATAGACGACAACGGATATGCCTTTGAAATAAGAAAAGCTATGCTTCGTATAGAAGTTCTGGATCAGGCTCTTAAAGGTGATGCGGAGCTTGACCAGAATGAATATATTGCAGACGGTCTTGATGAGAACTTTACGCTTGAAGGAGTTCTTCTCTATGAAAGCGGTGCTTTTATCGAGGTGGATACAGAAAATGTTGTTATCCGTCTGAATGGTGAGGATGTGACCGAGCATTTCGATTTCCTGACCTCATACGGCAATTTGTTACGAGTATGCGAGGGTCACGAGTTTGACGAAAACGGCTTCTGCTCAACGGGTCAGTGCAACAGCTACGAACCTGCCTATAGAACAGTCGACACAGACGAATGGGGTATGGAAGTTGAATATTATGATATTTATAATGCAGGACAGCTTTATTGGTTTGCAGAGCAGGTCAATGTCTACGGTAACAACGGCATCAACGGCCGTTTGATGGATAATGTTACGGTGAACAAAGATATAACTGCGGAGAACCTTCGTCAGTGGACGCCCATCGGTGGCGGTTATACGGCTTATTGCGGAAACTTTGACGGTCAGGGATATACCGTTTCTGGTCTGTACTTTAACGATCCCGAGGCAACTATGGTAGGTCTGTTCGGATATACGGATTATTCGTATGTTATCAAAAATGTGAATATTTCAAACAGCTATTTCAAAGCTGATTCTTATGTCGGTGCACTCATAGGCTCAGCGGGAAGCGTAGTCTCCGGTTGTACGGCAGACAGTACGGTTACTGTTGAAGGTGAAGCGCGTCGAGGCGGTCTGATCGGTTATACTTCAGGCGGTGAGGTGAAAAATTCATGGAGTGCTGTTGCGGTGCCGGAGGGTGGCGGTGGTCTTGTTGGAATGAATAGTGTGACAATTACTAACTGCTATACAACAGATTCCCTTTTAGTTGGCTATAACGACTATGACGACTCTATCTCCAACTGCTACTACCTGTCAGACACGGAGACTGAAGATGGCGGTAAGACCGCTGAACAGTTTGCTTCAGGTGAGGTTGCGTATCTGCTTCAGTCAGGTGTTGTTGCAGAAGATATCTATGATGACGAAGGCAACTATATTGAATCTGTGACACCTCATGTATGGGGACAGAAAATCGGTTCAGACGGTTATCCCGTTCTCGGTGGTGACAAGGTTTATTGTGTGATCAATTGTAAAGACGAAAACGCTTACAGTAATGAAAATACACATAAAGCACACAACTGGTCAGATAAAGACGGCATCTGTGCAAACGGTTGCGGTACAAAGGTATTCAACGCAACTAACGGATTGGTAGTTGACAACGAGAAGAATATTCTTTCAGGCATCGCGCCGGGCACTGTTTCACTTGACGGATATGCAGAAATCCTTATAGACGGACTTGAGTGGACTTTCAAAAATCGCATCGGCACAGGCTGTACAGTAATACTCGGAAATGGAAATGAGATCGTTGCTGAATACAAAATTCTCATCTTTGGTGATGTCAATGGCGACAGTTGGTATGACGGTCAGGATGCGATTATCGTTGATTGCCTTGCAAACGGAATGCTTACGAAGGAAGATGTAGGCGAGGCTGTTTACGCAGCTGCAGACTGCAACCACGATGGTGTGATTGATCAGTTTGACGTT
>JAZRQI010000015.1:0-8997 GCA_045649705.1 Acutalibacteraceae bacterium | reverse complement strand
GAGAACTATTCCCACAAAAATAAGTGCACATCCGATATACGCAGACACAGTCATTGTTTCGTTCTGCAGAAGAACTCCGCCGATTGCTGCAAAAACTGATTCCGTTGACAGAACAATTGCCGAGAATGTAGGGTCTGCATCCTTCTGGCCGAGAATCTGACAGGTGTATGCCACACCCACAGACATAAATCCGCCGTAAAGTATGGGAAGCAATGCACTTCTTACTGCCTCGAAACTGATATCTTCAAGAATCAATGCACACGCAATTGAAAGAATACCGCAGACTGCAAACTGAATCTGCGCAAATCTGAGAGGACTGATTTCTGACACAAACTTGTCAATAACAAGAATATGCACTGTCCAGAAAACTGTTCCGATAAGGAGTACAAGGTCGCCTATACCCACTTTTTCATCCCCTGTCATACAGAGAAGATAAAGTCCGCCTACTGCAAAAACTGCACCGATCCAGGTAAGGGCATTTGTTTTCTTTTTCATAAAAAGGAACGCGGCAATAGGCACAAAAACAGTGTAAAGACCTGTGATAAAGCCTGATTTACCTGCACTGTTTGTGATTTCAACTCCGTACTGCTGGAAGGTCGATGCAAGAAACAGCACTATACCGCCGATAAGACCTGCTTTTAATGTTTTTCTGAATTTTTCTTTGCTGACTTTTTCTTTTTCAAGGAACATAATTACGGGAAAAAGTGAAAGTGTACCAAGCAGGAAACGGATACCGTTGAAAGTGAATGCACCTACAAACTGTGCACCTACTTTCTGTGCCACAAATGCAAAGCCCCATATAATTGCCGTTAAGAAAAGAAGAATAATTGATTTTGGTTTCGTTTTCATAAATTCACCCTATTCAAAAATTATCGGGAGGGCACAGAGACCCTCCCCTATAATTTTAAACGTCATATAATTTTTCGCGTTTTTTCTTTTTGATTGTTGTATAGATTATTGCTGCGAGTCCGATACCTGCCGTAACACCTAGTTTTATGTAAACTGCAGTATTTGATGTACCCTCAATTTTGAGTTTTGACCAGAGACTTGTCATCAGGGCAAGTGTTTCAGCATCAAGATTGTGGTAATACTGAGTTCTTGGCATATCTTCTTTGTCTGGATAAAGAATTTTTTCGTCTTTCAGACTATAATTCTCGTTTTCAAGAACAGCCTTGTTAGGTGTTGCATAGTAGAGATATTCGGCATTGGCAAGAGCAACTTCTTCACTTAAAAGGAAATTGATATAAAGCTCTGCTGCTTCTTTATTCTGACTGCCTTTGAGTATGCAGAGTGAGTCAACAAAGATGTTTGTGCCTTCTTCGGGATAGAAGAATTCAAGGTCAGGGTTGTTGTCTTTCATAAGCAGATAGTCACCTGCATAATATGCCGCAATTGCAGCGTCCCCTGCCTCCATTTTGTTGAAGATTTCGTCAGAAACGTAGGACTGTACAACGCCTTTCTGTTCGATAAGCATTTTGTATGCTTCCTGCCACTGTGCTTTATCCTGAGTGTTAACGTCAATACCCAGCATAAACATAGCAGTTGCAAAACCGTCACGGGGATTGTTGAATTGAAGGATTCTTCCTTTATATTCCTTATCCCACATAAGGCTCCAGCTTTTCACAGGGTCTTTGACTATGGTTTTATTGTAGATAACGCCTACCATACCAACATTATAAGGAACAGAATACTCATCGTTGGGGTCGAAATAGAGCCCTTTGTATTCATCCATAATGTTCTTATAATTGGGGACATTATCAAAGTTTATTTTGTCAAGGTATCCCTCTTTGATAAGTCTCTCAATCATATAATCTGACGGAACAACAATATCATAAGCCGCACCGCCTGATTTAAGCATGGTGTACATATCTTCGTTTGTGGCATAGGTTGTGTAATTAACCTTAATGCCTGTAAGCTTTTCAAACTCTTCATTAACGTTCATTGTGCCTTCGCTGCCGTCTGAGATGTATTCACCCCAGTTATAAACGTTGATTGAAGTGCCTGCAAGCTCTTTGTATTTTGCCTGAAGTTCAATTTCAGTAAGCGGTGATGATTCTGCAAAAGCTACTACAGAACATGAAAACATCAGAACCAAAGCCAAAAGCATTGATGCAAATTTTTTCATATCACCCCTCCTGTTCTGTGGATTATTTGTTTTTTTCTTTTTTCTTATCTCCGTGCATCTGCATAAAGTTAATGAGCATAAGCAGAACGAGAATTGCAAAGAAAATTAAAGTTGAAAGCGCGTACATATCGGGTTTGACACGCTTTTTAGTCATTGAGAAAAGTTTAATTGGAAGTGTCTGCCATTCCGGTCCGCAGACAAAATAGCTGATAACAAAGTCATCAAGTGACAGTGTAAAAGCCATAATGAAACCAGTAAGGATACCGGGCATTATTGAGGGCAGAACAACCTTGAAAAATGATTTTACCGGTGTACAGCCAAGGTCCATTGCCGCCTCAGAAAGATGGTGGTCCATCTGACGGAGTTTGGGCAGAACAGACAGGATGACATAAGGTAAAACAAATGTAATGTGTGCGATAATAAGAGTCTGCAAACCTAAAGCACTCTTAAGTCCCAATATTTTTGCACCAAAAACAAAAAGGAGCAAAAGTGAAATACCTGTAACAATTTCAGGGTTCATCATCGGGATATTGGTGGTGTTCATAACCAATGAACGGGTATATTTGCTTTTGAATTTATCAATACCCACTGCTGCTGCAGTACCGAGAACCGTTGCACACACTGATGAAATAACTGCAATCATCAATGTGTTTTTGATTGCATTCATGGTATCGGCATCATTGAAAAGTTCACCGTACCATTTGAGTGAAAACCCTGAAAGTACCGATGTACTGCTTGATTCATTGAATGAGAAAATAACAAGCACAATAATCGGTGCATACAGGAAGAAATAAACAAGTGCAAGACAAAGCTTTGAAGGAAGATTCATTTTTGTACTCATGGCATAAGTCCTCCTCCGCTTTCTTCTTCGTCACCTGAGAAACGGTTCATTATCGCCATACAGATGAGGATAAGCACCATAAGAACAAGTGACAGTGCAGCACCCAGGTTGAAGTTGTTTGAAGTTACAAACTGTCCTTCAATTACTTCACCTACAAGTGCGAAGTTGCCGCCGCCCAATTTCTGTGAGATATAGAACGTACTTACAGACGGAACAAATACCATAGTGATTCCCGAAAGAATACCTGAACGGCTGAGAGGTAAAATTACCTTTGCAAGAACCGTCATTTTACTTGCTCCGAGGTCGTGGGCTGCTTCAACAAGTCTGTTATCAAGTTTTGTAAGAACTGAATAAATCGGCAGAATCATAAATGGCAGGAAGTCATAAACCATACCGAGAACAACTGCACCCGGTGTGTTAATCATCTGCACCGTGCCTATACCGATTTTTTCAAAAAATGTATTTATGATACCTGTATTTTCAATGAGAGACATAATTGAATATGTTCTGACAAGAAGGCTGGTCCACATGGGAAGCATAACAAGCATTATCATTGTGCTTTGTACCCTTGCCTTTGAACGAGCAATAAAATATGCCGTAGGATAAGCAATAACAAGGCAGATAATGGTTGCTACAATACCGTACCATATTGAATTGAGAAAAACCTCTTTATAATCCGAAAGAGCCTTGATATTCTCTAATGTGAAATTGCCGTCAGCATTTGTGAAAGAATAGTAAGCCACCATAACAAGGGGTGCAATAATAAACAATACTGACCAGACAATGTGAGGAGAAGCGAGTAGCTTTGCGGAAAGAGTTTTCTTTTGCATAAAACTTCCCTCCCGATTATTCTTCCTCTACAATATCTGAAAGATGGTCAATTTCATCACTGAATGAGCTGTAGTCACCGTATTTACCTGAGTAAATAGATTTTTTCATAATGTGGATTGAGTCAGGGTCAATTACAAGGCCGATTTTGTCTCCCACTTTCTGCTCGTGGATAGACTGAATCATCCATTTGAAGCCTCTGATATCAACAATAATTTCATAGTGTACGCCCTTGAATGTAACTGATGTTACTGTACCTGAAATCATACCGTTTTCGGGAGTTGTAACAACAATGTCCTCAGGACGGATAACAACGTCAACTGCCTCACCTGTGCCGAAGCCTTTGTCAAGACACTGGAAAGTATGACCTGCGAAAGTTGCACGGAAGTCCTCTTTCATAACACCATCAAGGATGTTACTTTCACCGATAAAGTCAGCAACGAAAGCATTCTTCGGCTCATTATAAATATCCTGGGGTGTACCAATCTGCTGAATGACACCGTTGTCCATAACAACAACAGTATCAGACATTGAAAGTGCTTCTTCCTGGTCGTGTGTAACAAAAATGAATGTGATACCAAGCTTCTGCTGAATGTTTTTAAGTTCAACCTGCATATCTTTTCTCAGTTTCAGGTCGAGGGCTGCCAGAGGTTCGTCAAGAAGAAGAACCTTGGGATCATTGGCAAGTGCACGTGCAATTGCAACACGCTGCTGCTGACCGCCTGAAAGAGAGTCAATATTACGCTTTGAGAAACCTTTGAGGTTTACAAGTTCAAGCATTTCTGCCACACGTTCTTTGATTTCAGCATCAGACTTCTTTTTAAGTCTGAGACCGAATGCTATATTTTCAAAAACATTAAGATGCGGGAAAAGTGCATACTTCTGGAAAATCGTATTAACCTGTCTTTTATAGGGAGGCAGGTCGTTGATTTTTTTGCCATTAAAAATAACATCACCGCTATCAGGCTGTGTAAAACCTGCAATAACTCTGAGAGTTGTGGTTTTACCGCATCCTGACGGACCGAGCAATGTTATGAATTCTTTATCTCTGATATAGAGACTGATATTATCAAGTATTTTGTTTTCGCCGTAGGAAACATCTATGTTTTTAAGGTCAATGATGATGTCTTTTTCCAATTATACAGCCCCCTATACAATTATAATAAATTAAGTATAATATAATGCGAAAACCTTGAAAAGTCAACACTTTTTTGCAAAAATTTAGTGTAAATTCGTGCCTTTTCCAAACAAATTTTTGAAAAACTCTGTTTTTCTCTCAAATACTCCGTTTTTCTCATAAATGCTCGATTTTTGTCGGAATATTATTTTTGTATAAAAATACGGCAATTCACGATTTATAATCACATCATAATATCAGCCCCTACAATGTTGCCGTTGGTATTATTAAAAAATCTCCCCTTGAAAATGCAAGGGGAGATGTCAAAAGCTGTGATTTTGACAGAGGGGATTTTTCGCTTAAAATTTTCCGCCGCCTCCGCCGGAACGACCGCCTCCGCCACCGCCAACGGAGTGTCCGCCGCCTGAACGTGAGCCTGAGGATGAATTATTCTTCGGCTTTGCAGTACGCGTCACGTGTCTGTGAGTGAAAACGTCAAGACGTCTTGTAACGTTCATACTTCCTGCTTTCACATAGTCAGATGCTTCGTTTTTGATAACCGCAGTGTTCATCTTACTCTTCATAATTGCAGTAACTATAAAAGCAACAACCGCTGCCACTGCAATCACAATAAGTTCCTTTATGACGGGTGACATAGATGATGACGGATAAGTAACAACTGCACCGTCGGTATAATAATCACCTACAAAATAATCATCCGAATAATAATCATCCGAATAATAATCATCTGAGCCATACACACCATCTGTAAGATATGATTCCGTAAGTTTCAGATAAGTCTGAAAAGCCCCATAATAGTTCTCATCTGCAAGATAAGGCAAAACAACATTATTTACATAACCATAATCGCTGTTATATGCTTCATCACCGAATGTATCATAAACTGTACCCTGATAGTAGGTATAGAAATCACGGTTTCCGACTTCGTTATTGTTGAGGTTTATAACGAAAACAAGTCCGTCTTCGTAGGGTGCATATCGGTTATAGAAATCCTCAGCATAAGTGTGGATATCTTCTCCGTTTGTTGACATTGTAGTGTGAATCAAAACTGAAATCTGATACTCACCCATAAGTCTTTCGCACTCATGGAATATATCTGTCCATTCATCAACTGTCAGCAGTTCAGCATTATCATGTACACAACTTTCTTCATTAGCGAAAGTTGTAAGTGCAGAAGACATCAGAACGAATAAAACCATAATCAATGATAAAATCTTTTTCATCTCTGCACCCCCTTAAAAGATAAAGAACTGACCCAGGGCAATTATTGCCGCTGCGATACCACCGAAGAAAAGCCAGAATTTCTTTTTGTCAATTGGGAGTCTGCCCGAAACCTTACCTGTCTGTCCGTTGACTGCAAACATAAAGTTTTCGCCGTTGTACTTTGTATTGAGAATCCACACAGGCAGAAGTGCATACTTGTACTTACCGCCATCTGCTTTCACGTTTGTCATTTTGGGAACAACGGTAGTGTAGCCTGTCACAGTTGAACGGAAGGCATCTTCGGCACTCTGTGTGACTCTTGATTCTGCACGAGGAAAACTCTGTTCTGCAGAGACGTCATATTTATCAGCCATATAACCGAGAAGATAACCGGGGTTGAAATCCGTCATATCACCGTAGTTATAAGGTTCAATGCCATCCATATAGGCATCGTCCATTTTAGAAGAGCCGTCAACGGGAATGTTGGCAAAACCGATATTACCTGAACGATAGACATTATAGTGTCTTGTTTCCGTATAGTTATAGTTGGAGTCACTCCAATGTCTTACCTTTGTAGCGTCATAGACAATATTTGCATCTGCATCGCAGTCAAAGAGCCAGAAAGGAACGTATACACCTTTCATCTCCTTAATTTTATTGTCGCTGACAAAGTTTGAGGGAAGAAGAAGCTTACCTTTGCAGAAGGCTTTCAGGGCTTCCCCTGCCTGTTTCTTATCAAGTTTGAAAGGAATAACACAGTCAGGAGTGTTCATACCTGAAAGTTGTCCGTTCATAATAACGGGACTTCCGCAATAGGGACACTCACCTGCCGCAGTTGTTTCGTCAACTGCAAGATGTGCTGCACAGGACTGACACACATACTCGTTCATTCCTGACATTTCCGCCTGATTTTCCTGTGATTCCCATTTGAACTCGGAGTTTTCCCCGAAGTTCGCCTCGAAATCGTGAATTTCGTTCAGTTCCTGTTCAGTAAAGTCAGCGTCACAGCTTTCACATCTGAATTTTTGACTCCCTGAATCGAACTTGATATCAGAGGCACAGTTAGGACACTTATATTCAAGAATTGATGACATAAAATCACCTCTTATTTTATATCGTTTGTATCAAATACATCTCCGCATTCAGGACAGAATTTGGGAGGATTCTTGGGGTCTTCGGGAGTCCATCCGCATTTGTCACATCTGTAAAGAGGTGCACCTGCAGGTTTGGGTGAACCACACTCGGCACAGAATTTACCCTGATTAACAGCACCGCATGAACAAGTCCAGCCTGCCTGAGATTTTCCGCATTCTGTGCAGAATTTGCCTGTATTCACAGCACCGCAAGAGCATTTCCAACCGTTACTCTGAGGTACAGTCTGCTGACCCATTGCGAAGAGATTCTGAGCATTGACACCGCCTGACTGCTGAGCAAAGCCCATACCCATAAAGCCTGTCATTGCACCTGCATCATTGTTAGCAGCATCCTGCATAGCCTGAGCCTGTGCGCCAACAAGGTGTGCTGCAGCCATAGTGGGGTCGCGCATAACAGCATTTCTCTGAAGCTGTTTAATCATATCCTCGTCTTCTTTGGGTGCTGTTACTGAATTGACACCGAATGACCATACCTTGATACCGCGCATTTCTGTCCACTTCTTAGACAGAACCTCGTTGAGTGCATCTGCAAGTTCAACTGCGTGACCGGGAAGTGCACTGTAACGGATACCCATTTCTGAAATTTTTGCAAATGCGGGCTGAAGCGCAGTCATAAGCTCAGATTTAAGCTGAGAGTCGATTTCACTTCTCAGGTATTCGTCATCTACATTACCGCACACGTTTGTATAGAACATAATGGGGTCAATGATTTTGTATGAAAATTCACCGTTGCAACGGATTGAAATGTCAATATCAAGACCGATGTTTCTGTCAACAACTCTGAAAGGAACGGGGTTTACAGTACCGTATTTATTACCGAGAATTTCTTTTGTGTTGAAATAGTAAACCCTCTGGTCTTTCGGTGCTTCACCACCAAATGTAAAACGTTTGCCGATTTCTGAAAAACTCTTTTTGATGTTTTCCATATTCAGTCCGCCATACATAATTGTAGGCTCTGTTGAAGAATCATAGACAAACTCACCCGGTTCTGCACAAAGCTCTGCAATCTTGCCCTGCTCAACGATAATCATACACTGACCGTCTGCAACTGCAACGATTGAACCGTTTGAAATAATGTTTTCGTTACCCTTTGTATTTGAACTTCTTTTTGATGTTCTTTTTACACCTTTTGCTACAAGTACATCTGCTTCAAGTGCATCACAATAAAAATATTCGCGCCACTGGTCAGCAAGTACTCCGCCCAATGCTCCTGCGCCGGCTTTAAGTAATCCCATAATAATTCTCCTTTGTATTAAGTTAGAAACTTAAAAGATTTACAATTCAATTTTATCACGATAAAACAACAAATGCAATACAGTAAAAAATATTTACAAATTTATAAAAAAATGATAATATTATCTACGAGGTGATTTTAATGAATCAGGAAAAAATATTATCTTACGTTGACCATACGCTTCTTAACCCCGCTGCAAAGTGGGATGAGATAAAGGCTATCTGCGATGACGGTATTGCATACAAGACTGCATCTGTGTGCATCCCTCCCTGCTATGTAAAACAGGCTAAAGAATATGTTAAAGGTCAGGTTAAAATCTGTACTGTTATCGGTTTTCCCAACGGTGCAAACACACCTGAAGTCAAAGCAATTGAAACAAAAAATGCTATCGACAACGGTGCCGACGAAATTGATATGGTAATCAACATCGGAAACCTGAAAGACGGACTTTTTGATGATGTTCTGAATGAAATC
>JAZRQI010000014.1:0-1623 GCA_045649705.1 Acutalibacteraceae bacterium | reverse complement strand
ACAGGAAGGTAAGGGAAGTTAAAATGTTTTTTCACGAAAAGACTTATGATGTTGATGAACTCATAAAGATGAATATGCACATCCACACTACGTTTTCAGGCTGTGCAAAGCCTGAAATGACAGTGGAAAATATTATTAAGACTGCAGAAGAAGCAGGACTTAATATGATTGCACTTACGGACCATGACAATTCTTCTTTAAAAAATATAGTGGCAGAGCGCAGAAAGATTCTCCTTGATCAAATAGGGGATACAAACATAAAAGTTCTTGTAGGTGCAGAACTTTCCTGTACGGGAATCGGCAAATTTCTCAATGATGAAGAATGCGATTTGCAGATGGACTATAAGCTCTATACAATGAACCATTTCCACGTTTCTGCCTGGGACCATCCGGAAGATGTTTCGCCGAGAGGATATGCAGTTCAGATGCTGAAAATGGCAGAAAGCGTAATCGAAATGAGAAAAGCCGACTGCTTTGCCCATCCTTTTATGCCGGGATATATCAAAACACTTCCTGACAGAAATCTTGTTACTGAGGCATACACAGATAACGAACTTGGTGACATTATGGAGAAAGCAACAAAAAAGGAAATTGCCTGGGAACTTAACACAAGTGCGATTATGGGATTCCCTGATTTTTACCACAGATATTTCCAGATAGGCAAGGAAGTGGGAGCAGTTTTCAATATCGGAACAGATGCCCATAAACTCTGCAATGTTGACCCACATCAGTTTGCAGACAGACTTAAAGAAATACTTTATTAAAGAAGCGGAAAGAACCTGAGAACATCAGGTTCTTTTTTTATGTCTCCACAATGCGACAAAATACTTTTGTTTTAAAATGTATAATATTTCTGTCAGGGGGGATTCAGGTTGCAACAGGTGATTTATGCAGATGTGCTTGTAATTCTCAATTTGTTTATCAGCTTTTTTCTTCTTCTGGCAACTGAGTTTTTTACGAAAGAAAAAGCAAAGAGATGGCGTCTCTTTCTCGGCGCATTAGCAGGGGGACTCTACTCCTTACAGGTGTTTCTTCCTGAAATGGGAGTACTTTTAAATCTGTTGTCACGTGTTATTGCAGGTCTTGTTATCACGTTCGTATCCTTTGGTTTCAAGACATATAAGAGATTCCTGAAACTTTTTCTCGTTTTTCTTCTGATGACCTTTGTTTTTGCAGGGCTGATGATAGGTCTGTGGATAATATTCAGACCTGAGGGAATGCTCCTTAACAATTCCACAGTCTATTTCGGAATAAGTCTTCCTGTGCTTATTGTATCTACGGCAGTTTGCTATGTGATTACGAAATTTATCTCAAAAATACTTCTGAAAAACAAACCTCAGCAGACAATTTTCAATTTCACCCTTGAAATTGACGGTAAAAAGCTCAACGGCCGAGCGATGCTTGACACAGGTAACACACTCTGCGAAAGCTTTTCAGGTCATCCTGCAGTAATCTGTACATACGATTTTCTGAAAGACGTGTTTCCCGAAAACAGTGAATCGTTTTTCAAAGGCGATGTAACTGAATTACATAAAATAAATGACGGTAAATGGCAGAAAAGAATAAGGCTTGTTTCTTACTCTACCGTTGCTGAAAAGGGCGTTTTACCCTCGTTCAGACCTG
>JAZRQI010000013.1:0-2349 GCA_045649705.1 Acutalibacteraceae bacterium | reverse complement strand
CCTGAACCGTCACTGCCCTGAGAGGGTGAAGAACATCCGCCACAGGAAACTATTACATTTTCAGCCTGGTGATTATTTATTATAAAATTCTTTTCTTTCTTTAAAGTTTTCACTTCTTCAAAAAGAACTTTTATACCCAGTTTTTGGGTCTCAAACCTGAGAGCATCAAGAACTGCTGCGGCTGAATTACTTCTGGGGTAAACCCTGCCCTCACTGTCAGAAACGGTAAGGAGTCCCAGACTTTTCCAGAAATCAAGGTTTGACTCAGGTGAAAACTTTTCAAGAGCAGAAGAAACAAAATAAGGCTCGTTATAATCTTCCTTTTTCGCAGTCAGATTATCAAGGTTGCATCTGCCGTTACCTGTGGCAAGAATTTTCTTTCCCACACGGTCAAGCTTTTCAAATATGACAACAGATTTTTCAGGATAGTTTCTTTTGATTTCGATTGCAGAAACAAGTCCCGACATACCGCCGCCAACTATTGCAACATTCCACATTGCTTCTTCCCTCCTTTTTGAAAACTATATTACTCTTTATTTTATCACTAAAAATCATTTTTGTCTATAAAAAAAGTCCTCATAAAGAGGACTTTTCATGTTTTATTTTATTCTTGATGCAACCTTAAGTGCTTCGTCAATGTGGTTACAGAAATTATTTCTGCCTACCTTATCAAAGAAGCCTGATTTTTTCATTGCATTGAGTGGCTGAGTGTTCACGTGAGAGAGAATGAGTGTTACACCTTTTTCCTTGCATTTCTTATGAAGTCTTTCAAGACTTACCATAGCAGAAGCGTCAATTGCAGGAACGCCCCTCATCCTGAGAACAAGACACTTTGTGTAATCCTTGAATGTAATATCAAGAATTTTATCTGCAGCACCGAAGAAAAGCGGTCCGCTGACTTCATAGACTCTTACGTGCTCAGGAACTGCTTTCAGGTCGATGCTGTCCTTGTCGTTTGCATCGTCAACATATTCCCAACCTTTTACTCCTGTTTCTTCGCTCATACGCTTGATGAAAAGAAGTGCCGCGAGAATCATACCTACTTCAATTGCAATTACAAGGTCGAATACAACTGTGAGGATGAATGTGACAACCAGAACGATAATGTCGCTTTTCGGTGCAGTTTTTACAATGTGAACGAACTTCTTCCACTCACTCATATTGTAAGCAATCATAAAGAGGATTGCTGCAATTGCAGGCATGGGAATAAGCTCAGCATAAGGCATAAGGAAAAGAAGAACAAGCAGCAGCACAACAGCGTGTACCATACCTGAAACAGGAGTTCTTCCTCCGTTTTTAGCATTTGCCGCAGTTCTTGCAATTGCACCTGTTGCGGGAATACCGCCGAAAAGAACTGATGCGATGTTACCTGCGCCCTGTGCTACAAGCTCCATATTTGAATTGTGCTTTGAGTTTACCATACTGTCAGCAACAACACAGGAAAGGAGTGATTCAATAGCAGCAAGAATTGCGATTGTGAAAGCATCGGGAAGTAACTCCGTGATTTTCGCAAGACTTATGTCCATTCCGCCAAAATCAATTTTGGGGAGTCCTGCAGGGATTGTGTAAAGTTCACCGATTGTGAATACACCCTCATCAAGACCGGGAATAAACTTCACCATCAGTGCACCTGCAAGAACGGCGATAAGTGAGGGCGGAACTCTCTTTTCAAATTTAGGATAAATTATGAGAATTGCAAGGCACACAGCACCTACTAAAAGTGACTGCCAGCTGAATGTTGAGATAGCGTCAATGTTTGCCTCAATTTTTTCAATCGCTTCAACAGGCTTCACACCCTCAGCGTATGTAAGACCAAGGAAATCCTTAATCTGACCGATTAAGATTGTAACTGCAATACCTGCAGTAAAGCCCACGGTAATAGTATTCGGTATGAACTTAATGAGTGAACCCAGCTTGAACACACCCATAAGAATAAGCATAATACCTGCCATTATAGTTGCAAGGAAAAGTCCGTCCATTCCCTGGGTTGCAACTATACCTGCAACGATTGTTGCAAACGCCGCAGTAGGTCCTGCAATCTGCACACGGCTGCCACCGAGGAAGGACACCACAAAGCCTGCTGCAATTGCAGTGTAAACACCGCAGGCAGGTTCAACGCCTGATGCAAGTGCCAGAGCAATTGACAAAGGCAGTGCTATAATCGCAACGATTACACCTGCGATAACATCTTTTAAAAATTGTTCTTTAGAATAAGTTTTCATTACCGAAAAAAGCTTCGGTTTAAGATAAAAGTTTTTCAATTCAAATCCCCCAAGTATTTTCAAAACGCAACATAACCACCGACAGTAAATCGGTGGTTACGCGTTAACTTTTAATTAGTTTCTTCTT
>JAZRQI010000012.1:0-2532 GCA_045649705.1 Acutalibacteraceae bacterium | reverse complement strand
TTTCAACGGTACATTTTCACCGAGAATTCTTCTTGCAATACGGCTGAAGGATTTCTGTGAAGATGCCTTGAAATTAAAGCCTGTTTTCTGCATAGATGAAAAACCGATTTTTGCATCATAAGGAATAACACCGATAAGTTGAACGGTTGTGCTATCAATGACTTCATCAATATTAAGGAATTTTCTTTTTGCAGAAAGTTTCTTTATAAATCTGTTGATTATAAGACGGATTTCACCTACACCGTATGATGCGATTTTCTGTGCAGTTATTTCAACGCTTCTGACACAGACGTCATCGGGAGTTGACACAACAATCGCACTATCTGCACCTGCACAGGCAAGTGAGAATCCCTCGTGGATGCCTGCAGAAGCATCAATGAAAATCACGTCATAAAAAGCATCAAAGCTATCAAGCATTTCTTTTACCTTTTCAGGTGTGAAAGCATCGTTAAAATTAAGGGGTGCTGATATGAAGTCTATGTTTCCCACGTGAATAATTGCGTGTTCCTTATCACAGTCACCGAGAATGATATCTCCCCAGTTTTTAACCACAAATTCCCTGACACCGAAAAGTAGGTCAAGTGACCTGAGCCCGATATCAAAGTCAAGCGCAAGAACTTTTTTGCCCTCGTTTTCAAGAGCACGGCTTAATCCCGCAGTAACGGTTGATTTACCCACACCGCCTTTACCGGAAGCGATTACAATTTTCTTAGCCATTGCCAATCCCCCTTATGCCAAGCCGAGTTTCTTAGCCATTTCCGCAGTTTTCAGTTCAAGCATCTTGCTGACGCCCTCTTCCTGCATAGTAACACCGTAAAGTACATCTGCCTCTTCCATTGTGCCTCGTCTGTGAGTGATGAGAATGAACTGAGTATTCTTCGTCATTCTTCTTACATACTCAGCGTATCTTGTAACGTTAACGTCGTCAAGTGCTGCCTCAACTTCGTCAAAGATACAGAAGGGTGCAGGTGTAACCTTAAGAATTGCAAAGAGAAGAGCAATTGCGCTCAGACCCTTTTCACCACCTGAAAGAAGGTCGATGTTACGGACATTCTTTCCGGGAGGCTGAACCTTGATTTCAATTGCACATTCAAGAACATTCAGGGGGTCTTCAAGGATAAGCTCTGCCTTACCGCCACCGAACAGCTCTGCAAATGTTTCACCGAAGTATGAGTTGATTCTTGCAAACTGTGCTCTGAACTGTTCACTCATTTTACCTGTGAGTTCTGAGATAAGTTTGATAAGTTCATTTCGGGATTTTTCTATATCCTCTATCTGACCTTTCATAAACTCATATCTTTCGCTGACTTCCTTGTACTCCTCAATTGCAGCAGTATTTACGCTGCCGAGAGCACGTATTTTACCCTTGATTTCAGAAAGCTTCTTCTGTGCCTCACCTATGTTTTCAATGACGATGCCTAAGTTTTCTGCCTCTTCACGGGTAAGCTGATATTCGTCAAAGAGCTTGTTGATTGTGTCTTCAAACTCTTTCTGCATTGTTGTTTTTCTTTCTTCAAGACGGATAAGCTCACCGTTTATCTTTTCACGGTCAGCAGTAACTGTCTTCTGTTTTACACGTAAGAGTGCGCTTGTTTCCTCACACTCGTTACGCTGATTATTGAGCATTTTGATTTCGTTCTTAGCTTCCTCATGTTTTGCTCTGATTTTGGAAGCCTCTTCTTTTATGAGAACAATGTTTTCTGCAATAGAATCGTTTTTCTGTTTAATTTCTTCGATTTCAGCTTTAAGAAGTTCTGCTCTGCCTTCACTGTCACCGATGCTTGATTTAAGCTGTTCAATACTCTGACGTTTTGCCTCAATGTCTTTTTCACCTGAGAGCATCTGCATATTGATTTCGTTTTCAAGACGGCTGATTTCATCACGTGAAGACACAAGCTCTTCTCTCTTTGAGTTTCTTGAAAGAACCTCTGACTGAAGTTTTTCAATTTCTGATGTAAGCGAAGTGATTTTTACATCACTTTCCTTTGATGCAGCAGAGAAAATTTCAATTCTTGTTTCCGAATTTTTCTTTTCGTCTTCAAGTTCTTTCAGTCCGTTTTCAAGTGTTTCCAACTGACCTGAGATAAGTTTCAGTGCACTTTCTGCTCTGATTTCATCTTCCTGAGCTGTGAGCAAATCTGCCTGTGCAGCTGAAAGCGTTGCCTCACTGAGAACAAGGTCTTCACTGAGAGTTTTGAATTTTTCTCTTTGCTCATCAAGTTTCTTTGAAAGTTTATTTACTTCTTCATTTAACTTTTCAATTTCACCTGCACGGCTGAGCATACCTGCATTCTGAGTTCTTGAACCACCTGTCATTGAACCGCCTGCATTGATTAACTGACCGTCAAGTGTTACTATCTTGAACTTATAGCCACGTTTTTTCGCAATTGCGATTGCGCAGTCCATGTCTTCCACAACTGCAATATGACCCAGCTCGTATTTGAAGATTTCTTCGTATTTCTTGTCGTATGTAACAAGTTTGTCTGCCATATCGATAAAACCGAATTCATCTTCAAGGTCCTTTTCAGGGAA
>JAZRQI010000011.1:0-15744 GCA_045649705.1 Acutalibacteraceae bacterium | reverse complement strand
ATAGAAACACAGGCATAAACAAGTAATGCCCATTTTTTATCGCACTCTGTAATAACGAGAATGATCAAAACGCCACAGATAGCGGGTATCGCATAAGATAAAAAAGGTATAATGGCGGTTGATAGCATCAGGGCAACTGATAAGCCTGTTATAATGGCACCTAATGCGGTTTTCGAAGTGTTTTTCATATTATTAAGACCTTTACTGAGCTGAAAGTATATTTATATTTTACAACACTATTTCAACATTATCAATAACATATTTATAAAATTTACAATAAAAAACTGCCAAACTCACGTAATGTGAGTCTGACAGTTTGGAAACTTATATTAGTCTTTGAAACCTTCGAATCCTTTGAAGATTGCTTCAGTGTAAACGTTATTTTCGTTTTTATCGTGAAGGGGATACCAAACCTGAGCAAAGAAAGGATTAATTTTTGCTTCTGCATCATAGTCCCAGTTGAACTTCTTACCTTCACAGTCTGTGGGAAGTTCTGAAGGACACCAATGACCACCTTTAAGTACAAGGTTTGCTGACATCATAAATTCGTGACCTCTTGCACATTTCCATTTGATTGGTGTGTAGAAATCAACATATTCTTCTTCAGTAGCAAGGCATTCACCGCCACGGAATTCAGCAGCTTTCTTGAGGTCATCAAGAGTGATGTCTTCAATTGCTTTGCTTTCGTCGTAACCATGGTCAAGATATGATCTTTCTTTTGTGGGGCGTTCAGCCTCGGGATTATAATCTTTCCAAGTACCGATTTTGTTGTATTCTTCCATAGAACCCCAGTAAGCAGAGATTCTGTCCTGAACCTTGTTTTTGAGCCACCAGTTTGTACCGTAAATTTCTCCGTTTGAAAGTTTTTTCATGAAGAGCTTAACAGCAGGAGGACAAAGCTTTGCAGCAGGAGCAAGTTTAATCCAACCGGGAGCCTGTGCTCTGAGACCAGCAAAGTATTCTTTAACGGGAATATTTGCACGGAAGTGGAGGTAATCTTCAAGAACGTCACTGTCAAGATACCACTGTCCGTGGAAGTTACGTGTGATGAACCAGTTGCGGTCAAAGAGTTTTTCAACTTTGCCTACGCCGAGTGCATCAAGAAGAAGACATTCAAATTCATAGTTTGTGATTCTGTATTCATCACCTGAACCGATGTTGTAGAATTTTCTCCAGAAATCTTCAGGAACACTTTCGTCACAGATGTTTGCAAGAAGTCTGCCTGAATCTTCAACAGTTGCCCATTCAAGAACGCCGTTGAGAGGAACGTGGAACATAATGGGGTCAATGTTTCTGATAATTGCAGGATAAAGAATACCTGACTGACGGAGTGATGCCCAATATTTAAGACCTGATTCAGCAAAAATCTGTTCAGCGAGAACTTTACTTGCTGCATAGTGGTCATAAATGCTGATTTTAATGGGGTCACCTGTACGTGCCCAGTGGATAGGTGCGTTTCTGTCACCAGTTTCAGCAACTGTACCGATATAAACAACTTTGATTGCATCAGGGTCAGGCTGAGCTTTAACAGCATTAACAATGTTTCTAGCTGCTGTAGTGTTAGTTACAACTGTTTTTGTAGGATAGTAGTCTGCCATAGGAGAAACCATACCGCCTACATGGAGAACGTAGTCAGCACCCTCAACGCATTTAAGAACATCTTCGTATTTTGTGAGGTCACCCCAAACAAGTTTAACTGCGGGATCGCCTTCATATGCTGCGAATTTTTCTCTGTTCTTTTTGCTTCCTCTGTTAAGAAGAACGATATTGTATTTGTCTTTTTTAGCGTAGAGTTCTTTGAAACCTGCCCATCCCATGTTACCTGATGAACCAGTTAAAAAGACGGTTTTTTTACTCATGGTAATCTGCCCCTTTCATATTTCAAAATTAGACATAAAAATTATAACATTTCCTATAATAAAAAGCAACATATTTTTAACCATTTTTTATTTTTTTTCATAGTATGTATTAAAAACATTTGAGGTTGATTTGATGTCAGATATAAATATACTTTCAGAACTTGAAGAAAACAAAAAAGCTGTTATAAAAAAAATAAATATCAAAGGTTCAATGAGAAGAAGATTGCAGGATTTGGGATTGATTTCAGGTACAAAAGTTGAGTGTGTATTGAAAAAACAAAATGGTATGATTTCTGCCTACAACATAAAAGGTGCATTGATTGCTTTGAGAAAGAGTGATACTGATTTTATTGAAATAATTCCTGTTGAAAGGAAGTGTTAAAATTGGGACTTACAAAAAATTCCACAGGTAAAAAGGTAATGAAAGACGATTTGTTCCGATATAACACATTGAATGAATATAGACTGATAGGACTTGCCGGTAATCCGAATGTGGGTAAAAGTACAATTTTCAATAATTTGACAGGAATGCACCAACATACGGGGAACTGGCCGGGTAAAACCGTTTCGAGTGCAATTGGTAAGGTGGATTTTGATGATGAAAAATATATGTTGGCAGATTTGCCGGGTACATATTCATTACTGACTCATTCAAAAGAGGAAGATGTTGCCCGTGATTTTATTTGCTTTGCAAGAGCGGAGAAAATTATTGTAGTATGTGATGCTACTTGTCTTGAGAGAAACCTTAATCTCTGTTTGCAGATTATTGAGATGACAGATAATGTGATTGTATGTATAAACTTACTTGATGAAGCAAAAAGAAAGGGAATTCATGTTGACATAGAAATGCTGTCATCTTTGCTAGGTGTACCTGTTATAGGAGTTGTGGGCAGTAAAAAGAAAACACTGAACTGCATTTCTAAAGTAATAAAAGAAGAAAACAATGAGCAGAGGATTTTGCCTGAGTATCCTGGAGTTGTTGAAGAATGTGCAGAAATTGTAATAAAATCACTTGATAAATATGACTTTCCATTTTCAAAAAAATGGCTTAGCATAAATCTGATTACAAATACATCAGAAATAAATAAAAAAATAAAAACATATTTTGGTGTTGATTTATTTAGTGATAATGATGTTGTAAAATCACTTGAAGAAACTGACAAAGTTTTAATGAGATATGGATTTGATAAAGAAAAGTTCTGTGATAAAATAGCAAGAACTTTTGTGAAGATGGCAGAAAATATCTCACAAGAAACAGTAACTTTTGAAAGTTATTCTTCAAGTGACAGAAAGATTGACAGAATACTTACGGGAAGATACACAGGGATTCCGTTGATGATTTTATTATTAATGTTTGTTTTCTGGATAACTATAACAGGTGCAAATTATCCGTCTGAACTTCTCAGTAGGATGTTTTTGTCCTTTGAAAACGTCCTTGAAAAATTCTTTCAGATGATTATGTTGCCTGATATAGTCATTGGTGTTTTAGTTTCAGGCGTTTATAGGGTGCTGACATGGGTAGTGTCAGTAATGCTTCCGCCAATGGCAATTTTCTTTCCTTTGTTTACTTTTCTTGAAGATTTGGGGTATTTACCGAGAGTGGCTTTCAACCTTGATAACAGCTTCAGAAAGTGTAATTCCTGTGGTAAACAAGCGTTGACTATTTGTATGGGATTCGGATGTAATGCGGCAGGTGTAACGGGAGGGAGAATCATTGATTCGGAAAGGGAAAGATTAACTGCAATGCTTACCAACAGTTTTGTGCCGTGTAACGGACGCTTTCCTATGCTGATAACTATAATTTCAGTTTTCTTTGTGTTAGGTACCGGTAGTGCTGGATTTTTACCTTCAATTTATCTTACAATTCTTATCTGTTTTGGAATATTCATGACGATGGTTGTGTCTAAGTTTCTTTCAAAAACATTTCTTAAAGGTGTGCCTTCATCATTTGCCCTTGAATTACCGCCTTTCAGAAAACCGCAGATTGGAAAAATAATTATCAGGTCTGTTTTTGACAGAACATTATTTGTACTGGGCAGGGCAGTGGCAGTAGCAGCACCAGCAGGTCTTATAATCTGGATTATGGCTAATGTACAGATTGGAGATAACACGTTATTTAAAATCTGTACCAATTTTCTTGAACCGTTTGCAAGGATTTTTGGTCTTGACGGTGTGATATTGTTTGCGTTTGTTTTGGGATTTCCTGCAAATGAGATTGTAATACCCTTGACTGTTATGGGGTATACTTACGGTAATCAGTTGCAACAATTGAGTAATATCGAAACCCTCAGAGAAATTTTTTTGAGTAATGGCTGGACTGTTGTCACTGCAACCTGTTTCTTGATTTTTACACTTATGCATTGGCCTTGCTCTACTACGTGCATTACAATCTACAAAGAAACTAAAAGTCTGAAGTGGACATTTTTGAGTATTGCAATACCAACACTGTGTGGGTTAGCTATGTGCTTTATTGTAAATATGTTATCAAAAATAATTATGGCGATATGATATGAATCATATCGCCATTTTTTAGTTGTTTAAATTGTAAATCAAAAATCTGCTTTCTACATCTTCACCGTTGCTGTTGAAGAAACAAATTCTGAATCTGTATGTCAGACTTTCATTTTCTTTTATTGTCAAACCACCACGGAAATAAAGATTATTTGCAGCGAAAAGACCGTAATTTCTGATGTGCCAGCAGGTGGGGTATCTTTCGTTGTTTTCGTTGTCAAAAACTGCAATTGCACAGTCTTCGCCATCGAGTTTTCCTCCGTAAACGCACCATTGTGCGCTCTTACTCCAGCACTCTTTTTCGCCGTCGGCACCGTAGGAGTTTCTCATATAACCGCCGTGGTCAACGTCAATTGCCTCGTTGACTCTGACACCGAGAGGTCCCGCTTCTTTTGTATTTCCGAAAGTAACATCTCCGTAAGTTGCTTTGAAAGTTACTTCAATGTCAACATAACGGCAATCCTCACTCTGATTGTAAACAGTTGTTTTTCTGCTTTCATCTACAATTTTGTTACCGTCTTTATCAAGCCAGATGTTATTTGCTTCAAAAGAGGCAAAGGCATCTCCACAGATGATATTTTCGGGAGCACCTTTCTGAAGATAACCGCTGTTTTCGGGTTCATTCCAGAGGTCAACACCATTTACATCACCAACACCAATGAATACGGAACGTTGATGGGGGTGTTCTTTGTGATGAAGGTCCGGTCTGGTGAATGTGTTTCCTGTTTTGGTATATACAGGACCGAAAAAAGGTTTCTTTAAGTTAGAAAGATACTGATAAGTTGAAAAGAGTTTTCCATCAAACAGTATGTCAAGTTTTTCTGAACTTTCATTGAAAACGATATTTTTAAATGAGTGTTTATCAGAAAGTGTCAGCTCAATATCTGTTGTTTTTTCTGAGGTGAGGATAACAACAACTCCGTCAACTGTCTTTTGTGCAGGAAAAATATTTCCGTTTTCATCAATTGCACAAGAAGTATTTTCAGGAACTTCAGTTTCTGTTTTGATGTAAAGCGGTTCTTCTTTACAACATCTTATCGTGTTAAGTGTTATTTTCATTGTTGAAAACCTCTCTAAGATATACTATCGCATCCCTGATTTCTGAATCGAAGTTGTCAAAAGAACTTTCAATAGTTACTGTTTTACTGTAGTTTGCACGGATGAGTGCATTAGCAAAATCTTCAATTTCTTTGTTTTTTTCAAGAGTGGGACAAGTACGTGTCAATGGGTTGTTAATATGTACGTGACAAAGTTCGTCAACGGTTTCTTTAACAACTGAATAATCTTCGTTTTCAACGTACATATGGAAAATATCTGCAAGAATTTTTATGTTGCTGAGATTCAGCTTTTTTGCCAGATCATAAGCTGAACGTACAGTGGGGATGAAATTACTCTCGTTGTGATTTAGTGGTTCAAGTGCAATGGTTATATTGTGTTTTTTTGCAAGTTCATTGCAACGGATAAGAAAGTTTTCGATCTTTCTGAAACCTTCCTCGTAAGGGATACTATCCGGGATTGTCCTTGCACCACCGCTGCCGAGAACAACAATCTCAGTGGAAAGCTTTTCCATTCTCCAAAGAGATTTCTCAACCTTTTCCCATAATTCGGGACTGTCATCAACAATTTTGTATTCAGAGGGGATAAAACAGTTGCAGATTCTGATTTTTACATTATTTTCAATAACTTTTTCAAAATCCTCATCTGAAATATTCATAATAAGACCAACGCTGCATTCAGCAAAATCGTAGCCTGAATTTATGATTTCTTTTTCTCCCCATAACAGAACGTCAAAAGGTGAGTATGGCTTTTTATCAGGAGCCTCGGGCATAAATGATGCGCCGGGAATACAGCAACCAAATTGTATAGACATAAAATTATCCCTCGTCACTTTCTGAACATTTTAACTGATAACTCAATGTCAGAAGACTGTCTGACAAATGAACGTTTTCAACAATTGTATCAGGATAAACTGAAAGTATATCGTAGTGTGAATAGTTCCAGAAACCTCTGATTCCGCAGTTGTATAACTGCTCAACAAGCTTTGCTGCAGCCTTAGTGGGGACACAGACAATTGCAACAGCAGGTTTGTGGTAAGCACAGAAGTCTTCAAGTGAATTTACTGAATAAATTTCTGTGTTTTTGATTTTATTGCCGATGATTTTTGGGTTTTCGTCAAATGCTCCGATAAGACTGAAACCGCGTCTTTCAAATTCCATATGACTGGCAATGGCATGACCGAGATTACCAGCACCAACAAGGATAACATTGAGAGTTGCGTCAACACCGAGAATGGCACCGATTTCCTCATAAAGCTGTTCTACGTTGTAGCCGTAACCCTGCTGACCGAAACCGCCGAAGCAGTTTAAGTCCTGTCTTATCTGAGATGCTGTAAAGCCCATCATTTTTGAAAGCTCACGGGAAGATATTCTTATAACACCGTCATCTTTAAGTTTGCCGAGAAATCTGTAATATCTCGGCATTCTTTTGATGACAGACATAGAAATGTTATTGCTTTTGGGCATATTAAACTCCTTGTCCGTTAATTATTTTCCGCTTTTTACTGTGTCCATAACATAGTTGCCGAACTCTTCACATGTGCAGCCGTTTTCACGGCCTGTGATTTTGAGTTTAGCATCTTCATACATACAGTAGTCAAGAGCTTTTTCAAGTGCATCTGCTTTGTCCTGTTTGCCGATGTGTGAAAGGAGCATAACTGATGCTCTAAGCATAGAACAGGGGTCAGCATATTTGCCTCTGCCTTCTCTGATCATTCTGGGAGCAGAGCCGTGGATTGCTTCGAACATAGCATATTTTTTACCGATGTTTGCACTACCTGCAGTACCTACGCCACCCTGGAATTCTGCAGCTTCGTCAGTGATGATATCGCCGTAGAGGTTGGGGAGAATGAAAACTTTAAAGTCTGTTCTTCTTTTGGGGTCGATAAGTTTTGCAGTTGTGATATCAATGTACCATTCATCGGTAGTGATTTCGGGATAATCTTTACCGATGTTTTTGCAGAGGTTAAGGAATTTACCGTCTGTTGTTTTGATGATGTTTGCTTTTGTGATGATTGAAACTCTTTCTTTCTTGTTTCTGCGAGCATAATCATAAGCAAGCTTTGCGATTCTTTCGCAACCTTCAGTTGTTGTAACAACGAAGTCCATAGCAAGGTCATCAGTAACGTTAACGCCCTTTGAACCTACTGCATAAGCACCTTCTGTGTTTTCACGGAAGAATGTCCAGTCAATACCTTCTGAGGGAACTTTAACAGGACGAAGGTTTGCAAAGAGGTCAAGTGCTTTTCTCATTGCAACGTTAGCACTTTCGATGTTGGGCCAGGGATCGCCTGCCTGAGGAGTTGTTGTAGGTCCTTTAAGGATAACGTGGCAAGATTTGAGTTCTTCAAGCACGTCATCGGGAATTGCTTTGTTAGCTGCTACACGATTCTCGATTGTAAGACCGTCGATTACTCTGAATTCAACTTTACCTGCTTTAACTTCATCTGCAAGCATAAATTCAAGTACACGTGCACTTTCTTTTGTGATGATGGGGCCGATGCCGTCACCACCGCAAACACCAATTATGATTTTGTCGAGTTTTTCGTAATCTACGAAATCGCCCTGCTGTTTGATTTTATCTGAACGTTCTGACTGTTCTCTGATAAGTGCTTCAAATTTTTCGGTTGCTGCTTTAATCTGCTGTTCTGTCATTTTAAAAACTCCTTTAATTATACTTTTTCACGTGTGTAGTTAAGAAGTCCGCCTGCGAGAATCATATCAGTCTGACGTCCTGAGAATTCATATGAGAGGGGATATTCTTCGTTTTTAGTGATGTTTTTAAGTGTTATATCAAGTTTGCCTGAAATTGCATTTTTGATATTTTCGATTGCGAGTTCGTCACCCTGGTCAATTCTGTCATAGTCATCAGCATTTGCAAAAGTAAAGGGAACAATACCTGCATTGATAAGGTTAGCCTGATGGATTCTTGCAAATGATTTAGCGATAACGCTCTTGATGCCGAGATAAAGAGGAACAAGTGCTGCATGTTCTCTTGAAGAACCCTGTCCGTAGTTTGCACCGCCGATGATAATGCCTTTGCCTTCCTTCTTGCAGTTTTCTGCAAAGTTTTCGTCACACTGTCTGAAACAGAAGTTTGAAAGGAAAGGAATGTTTGAACGGTATGGGAGAATCTTTGCACCTGCAGGCATAATGTGGTCTGTTGTGATGTTGTCGCCCACTTTAAGGATTGCTTTTGCTTCAATCTTCTCACCGAGAGCTTCTCCAACGGGGAAAGGTTTAATGTTGGGGCCGTATTTAACTTCTACAGAATCTGCTTCATCTTCACTTGCGGGAAGAAGCACCATACTGTCGTTGATATCGAATTTTTCGGGCATTTCAATAACGGGTGCTTCACCGAGTTTTCTCGGGTCTGTGAATACACCTGTAATTGCACTTGCTGCAGCAACTTCAGGGCTGACAAGGTAGATACCTGCATCAGCAGTACCGCTTCTGCCTTCAAAGTTTCTGTTGAATGTTCTGAGTGAAACACCTTTTGAGTTAGGTGACTGACCCATACCGATACAGGGACCGCATGCGCTTTCAAGGATTCTTGCACCGGCAGCAATCATATCTGCAAGTGCGCCGTTAGTTGCGAGCATATGGAGAACCTGCATTGAACCGGGAGCAATAGCAAGGCTTACATCGGGAGAAACTTTTCTGCCTTTGAGAATTGCTGCAACTTTCATCATATCAACATATGATGAGTTTGTGCATGAACCGATACAAACCTGGTCAACCTTGATTTCGCCGATTTCTTCAACTGATTTTACAAGGTCGGGCATGTGAGGACAAGCAGCCATGGGTTTGAGTGAAGACAAATCAATAACGATTTCTTCATCATAAACAGCATCTTCATCTGCTGAAAGTTCTACATAATCTTCTTCTCTGCCCTGAGCTTTGAGGAATTCTCTTGTGATTTCATCTGAGGGGAAAACAGATGTTGTAGCGCCAAGTTCAGCACCCATGTTTGTGATAGTTGCTCTTTCAGGAACGGAGAGTGTTTTTACACCTTCACCGCAATATTCGATGATTTTACCAACACCGCCTTTAACAGACATAATTCTGAGAACTTCAAGAATGATGTCTTTTGCAGCAACCCAGGGTGAAAGTTTGCCTTTAAGTTCAATTTTAACTGTCTTTGGGATTGTGATATAGTATGCACCGCCGCCCATTGCAACTGCAACGTCAAGACCGCCTGCACCGATTGCCAACATACCGATACCGCCACCTGTGGGTGTATGGCTGTCAGAACCGATAAGTGTTTTTCCGGGAATACCGAATCTTTCAAGGTGAACCTGATGGCAGATACCGTTGCCGGGACGTGAGTATCTTACACCGCGTTTTTTAGCACATGACTGAATAAAACGGTGGTCATCAGCATTTTCAAAACCTGTCTGCAATGTGTTGTGGTCAACATATGCAACAGAAAGTTCTGTTTTTACTCTTTTTACTCCCATTGCTTCAAATTCAAGATATGCCATAGTACCTGTGGCATCCTGTGTTAAAGTCTGGTCAATGCGTATGCCGGCTTCTGTACCCTTGATAAGTTCGCCGTCTACGATATGGTTTTTGATGATTTTTTCACTGATTGTGTAACCCATAACTTTTCCTCCGTGTTCTTTTCTGAGTTATTCAAATTTTTAACAATCTTTATTTTATAACTTTGTCACTTTTTTGTCAATAGAAACATTATACAAAATGTATATATATTATTAAGAAAATATGTATTTATTAAAAATTATTAAAAAATGACACCATATCTGTTGCCAAAACAAGAGTGATTGTGTTATAATTCATGAGTATAATGATAAGTATGCGTAGAAGTGTGCATATTTGCAGAAATGCCATATCATAAAAGGAGGTCAGAGTATGAAAAATCAGTTCAGAATTTCGGCATTGATTATGCTATTACTGATAGTTGTTTCCATGAGTGGTTGCAAGTTTTCTGTGCTCTCTGCTGAAAAACTGCTCAGACCGCCCAAGTCCGGTGCTGAGATTGAAGATGCAGTTGAAAAATTCGCAGGCGAGAGCATTGTTCTGAAAAATCCCATCAGCTCTTCATCTGATTTTTCATCATCTCTTACACTTGTTGACCTTGACTATGACTCAACTGAAGAAGCAGTTGTTTTTTACAGCACTGTTTCTAACGAAAACAGTGTCCATATGAATGTCCTTAAGCATATAGGTGATGAATGGGTTTCTGTTGGCGATTTTTCAGGATACGGAAGCAATATTGAGTCTTTATCGTTCAGAAATCTTTCAAAAGACATAAACAAATTTGATATTGTGACAACGTGGAGTTACATTGACAATAAAGTTCTCACCATTCATAAACTTGCAGGTGAGGGCAGACGTACAGATTTACGTCTTGTTTGTGACGAAGCCTATGAATCTATGGGATATGTTGACGTGAACAAAGACGGATTCTATGAAATGTTCATAATCAACGGGGATTTTTCAGATAAAACAAAAGTTCCGACTGCAAAAGTAATACGTATCGACAAATATGATGTGCTGAATATCGGTATGGTTTCTCTTTCAAGAGGAATAGTAGGTTTTGTCAATTCATTCTGTTTTGAGTTAAATAATGAAGATGTGCCGATGATGGCTGTTTATGATTATGTAAATTCCGACGGTTTTTATGGTACAGATGTTGTATATTGGGACAGAAACCGTTCCTGTCTGAGTGTTATGCAGGTTGACCAGTCAACTAATTCTGCCTTTTCAACTCTCAGAACACTTCCTGTGCTGAGCGGTGACATAAATGCTGATGCACTTATTGAAATACCTGTTCAGGAACCGATTGTCGGTTCTTCAGTGAATGAAAAAATGTATAATTCCGGATTGACATATACAAAGTGGTGCAGGATTATACCATCTGAAAATGGTCTGAAACTTGAACCTACAGGTAATTACAGGTTCTATTTTACAGATAAGGATTATCTTGATGTTAAGGAATCTTTAATTTCAAATACTACTGTTTCAAGGAACACGGTAAGTGATGTATGGTATATAACCACTTATAATCGTGAAAATCTTGAAGGAAACAAGGTTCTTATTGCAGTGAAAAATGTAAGTCTTGAAGAAGCAGATAAATATATTTCTTCAGGCTACAAGCAATTGTCATCAAACTCTGTGGAAAACAAAGTCCTTGTTTACACAATTACTGAAGATGGCAATAATATCGGTTTTGATGAAAGTAATTTAGTTAATATCAGTATTTCGAATTAGGAGGAGTAAGTTTATGAAGAGAGTTTTGGTTGCTGAAGATGAGGCATCTATCAGAGAGTTTATTGTTATCAATTTACAGCGTTCAGGTTATGAAGTGAGTCAGGCTGACAACGGCAGAGCTGCTCTTGAAGCATACGAGGCAGCGGATGGTGATTTTGATGTTGTTCTTCTTGATATAATGATGCCTGAAATGGATGGTCTTGAAGTTTGCAAGAGACTCAGAAGTATGAGTCAGACTGTTGGTATAATTATGCTTACTGCAAAAACACAGGAAATTGACAGAGTAACAGGTCTTCTTGTAGGTGCAGATGACTATGTGTCAAAACCGTTCTCACCCTCAGAACTTATGGCAAGAGTAGACGCTATTTACAGACGCGTAGAGATGAATAAAAACCGTGAAGAACCTCAGAAGAGTGTTGTTGAACTTGGTGAGTTTGTTCTTAATCTTCGTGACCACACATTGACTAAGAACGGTGTAAACATTGAACTTACACAGGTTGAATTCCAGATTGTCGAATATTTCTTCTCTAATGTCGGAGCTGCTCTGAGCAGAACAGATATTCTCAACAGAGTATGGGGTAAGAAATACTTTGGCGAAGAAAAAGTTGTTGACGTTAACATCAGAAGACTGAGAATGAAAGTTGAGGATGAACCTTCAAATCCCAAACACCTTGTAACGGTATGGGGACTCGGATATAAGTGGGTTATCTGATTTTATAAAAAATATTTTAAAAGTAGGTGATATGATTGAAACTGAAAAAACTTCTGGAAAACTTTTTTGAAAAGTATAAAGTCAGAGGTATAACTGCAAACTGGTTAAAAAATTTTGTTTTGGTTTCAGTTGTTATAGTTTCAGTTGTTTCACTGATTGCCGGTATATTAGTAAGTTGGTACTATTACAATTCTGTTAGAGTTTCTCTTGAATCACTTGATACAAACCTTGTACAGAGTTATTTCAGTTCATATCTTCATACAACGGACGAGCAGTTTAAGAACGGTGCTGTCAAGTTTATAGATGAGTTTTCCGAAAAAGATAAAATGGAAGTATGGATAATCAACGAAAAAGGTGAACCCATTGTATCCTCCAGCGGTTTTGAAATTTCTGAAACTCCCATAATGCCTGACTACGATGAGGTTTTCTCCTCGAAAAAGGAAACCGGTGAATGGACAGGCAAAAATGAATATGGTGAAAAAGTTATGGCAATAACAGTGCCGTTTGAAAAGAGCCTTGACGGTGAATTTGAATCACAGGCTGCGGTGAGATATATCGTTTCAATGGAAGATATCGACAGTCAGTTGCTTGTAATTTATTTCTACATCTTCATTGCAGCGGTTATAATTGTTTTACTTGTTTTTGTATCAGGCAGATATTTTATTAAATCAATTGTTACACCTATGGAAGAGTTAAGCAAAACAGTAAATCTTGTTGCGACGGGTGATTATACCGCCCGTGTAACTTATGATGAGGGTAACGATGAAATCAGAAGCCTGTGCAGTAATATAAACTCCATGCTTGAAGAAATCAGCGGCATGGACAGAATGAAAAACGATTTCATTTCAACGATTTCTCACGAAATCAGAACACCACTAACTGCTGTAAAAGGCTGGGGAGAAACACTTCTGCAGATAGGTGATAAAGATCCTGTTATGTTACAGAAAGGTCTCGAAGTTATCATAAATGAATCAGGAAGACTGTCGGAACTTGTTGAAGAACTTCTTGATTTCTCAAGAATGCAGAATGGCGCACTGAAAATGAAGAAAGAAAAAATTGATATACTTGCAGAGCTTGATGAAACTGTCTTTGTGTTCAGAGACAGGTCAGTCCGTGAAGGTATTGATTTTGTATATACAGCACCTGAAGAACCCGCACCTATGTTAGGCGACCCCAACAGAATTAAACAGGTTTTCACAAACATTCTTGATAATGCACTAAAATACACCGACCAGGGGGGGAAAGTAACAGTTAACGCTGTTATTACACCTGACGGATTCCTGAATATCTATTTTATAGATACAGGTTGCGGTATTTCACCTGAGGATTTACCGAAAGTCAAAGAAAAATTCTACAAGACAAGTATCAATTACCGTGGCTCAGGTATCGGACTTGCAGTAGCAGATGAAATAGTTAAACTTCATAACGGTGAAATTAAAATTTCAAGTGTTTACGGTGAAGGTACAAATGTAAGAATTATTTTACCTCTTGAAAAGGCACAGATAGCATTGAATTTAACTGAAAAGGAGTAATATAAATGGCAAAGGTAAAGAGAGTTTCAGTAGGAGGTCAGGCTCTTATCGAGGGTATCCTGATGAAAGGTCCCAAGTGTTCTGCAATGGCACTCAGACTCCCTGACGGAACAATTGAAGTGGAAGAAAAGAAAATGACTTCACTCAGAGAAAAGAATAAGTTTTTTGCACTTCCCATAATAAGGGGTGTTGTTTCTTTCGTTGAGAGTATGGTTGAGGGTTACAAGTGCCTTATGGAATCTGCTGAGAAGGTAAGCTTCGACGAAATCAAGAATGACGATGACATTGAAAATATGTCAAAGGTTGACAGATGGATTACTGAACACTTCGGTGAAAAAATGATGACAGTTATTTCTGTTATTTCAATGATACTCGGTGTTGGTCTTGCATTCGCATTGTTCTTCTATTTGCCTACACTTGCTGCAGACTTTATCAACAAACTTACTGATGGCGCTATTACTAATTTCAGAGTCATTATTGAAAGTCTCGTAAGAATAATTATTTTTGTTTTGTATATGGTGCTTGTAGCACAGATGAAAGATATCAAAAGAATGTTTATGTACCATGGTGCAGAACATAAAGCAATTTTCTGTTTTGAAGCAGGAAAAGAACTTACAGTTGAAAATGTACGAGAGATGAGCAGACTTCATCCCAGATGCGGAACAAGCTTTATGTTTGTTATGATTTTCATCAGTATGATTCTCTCTTCTGTTATTTCAATTGCATTCCCTGAACTCAGAGATATCAGACCTCTTTGGATGGCAGTAAAAATTCTTCTCCTTCCCGTTGTTATGGGTCTTGGGTTTGAATTTATTAAATTTGCAGGTTGTCACGATAATCTGTTTGTGAAAATTGTTTCTGCTCCCGGACTCTGGATGCAGAAGATTACTACAAATGAGCCGACAGATGACATTATCGAAGTAGGTATTGCAGCACTTAATGCAGCACTGTACGGTGTTGAAGAAAAGGCAAATGACGAAGTAGTTGAAGTTCCTTTGTTTGATATTGAAGAAAACGAAGAAGAAATCACTGAAACTGCTGAAGAAGTTGAAATTTCAGAAGGAACTGAAGAAGTAATTGAAGAAACAGTTGAAGAAGAAATAGTTGACAATTATGCTTCTGCACAGAGTATTGTTAATGACCTGATGGCAGAAATTATGTCAGATAGAAACAGTAAAGAATAATGAATCTTTTTGAATTACTGAAAACAGGAACAAGCATTCTTGAAGAAAAATCTGTAGAAGATGCGGATTTTGATGCAAAGTGTCTATTGGAATATGTTTTTGATCTCGACAGAAATCAATACTTTTTAAAACGATTTGATATGGCTGATGGGGATAAAAAAGAAGAGTTTCTTTCACTCATTGAACGACGCTCAAGTGGTGAACCACTCCAATATATTATTGGTAAATGGGGATTTATGAACGGTGAGTTCCTGGTAGGTGAGGGTGTTCTGATTCCTCGTGCAGATACAGAAATTCTTGTTGAAAATGCTGTTGATTTCATAAATTCTCATAACAATGTCAGAATAGTCTATGATTTATGTTCAGGCAGTGGTTGTGTGGGTATTTCAATTGCGATGATGTGTCCTGATGTGCAGGTATTTTGTGTTGAACTTTCTGATTATGCTTTTGAATATCTGCAGAAGAATATCGTTATCAATAATGTGAAAAATGTTACTGAAGTCAAAGGTGACATATCAAAAGGTTATAAGTTTTTCTGTTCAGATGAAATAGATGTTCTGGTGTCTAATCCGCCTTACATTGAAACAGATGAAATAAGAACACTCAGTACCGAGGTTCAGAAAGAACCTTTTATGGCTCTTGATGGTGGCGCAGACG
>JAZRQI010000010.1:0-8477 GCA_045649705.1 Acutalibacteraceae bacterium | reverse complement strand
AAATTGTCACCAACTCTGCGTGATGCATCAAAATTTCTGAAAAGAATATTTTTCTCGAAAAGTTTCTTGAAAACGTCACTATCTTCAGACACACCTGTTTCTTTACAGATTTTCTGTTTTTCAACAAAGCCTCTTTTTTTGACAGTAAAGAAATCGAGAACTTTCTTTTCATCTTCTGATAATAAAACACTATTAGTATCAATTTCCTCGTTCAGAGAGTAAGAAACAACAGTTTTATAGTTGATTCCTGCAGGTAACATAGCCTTGACAATATCATACACACTGCAAAAAGTTCTCTCTTTAATCCAGAAAGCAGTTTTTAACATTTCTGGTGTTATAACTGGTTCATCGTCAACTACCCTGATAATAGACTTAATTCTTTTAGCATCAGGTTTTATATCAGTTATACCTGTAATAACTGCCATATGCGGTTTGTTTCCGTTGCCGAACGGTACAAGCACACGGGTGCCGACTTTGATTTTGTCAGCATTTTCTTTAATGAGATAAGCGTATGTCTTGTCAAAAGACGGCAGAACACCATCAACTGACGTTTCAGCATAAAGCACAGACATACAATTTACCTCCTTGAAAAATTAGAATTAAAGATCTCTGATATCTTCGGGTTCTTCGATAAGATATTTGCCGTCAATAAATTCATTAACTGCAAGTGTAACGGGTTTTTCCACAATAATTTCGCCTTTTTCTTCTGCTTCCTCAGCAATCACTCTTGCTCTCTTTGCTGTTGCAAGAACAAGTGAATAACGGCTGGTTTTACCTTTAAGTACATTTCTCAAATCGGGATTAAGCATTTTTAATTACCTCTCTTACTGAATATTTCATTCTTGATGATTTAAATTTTTCTGCCTTTATTATTGAGCATATATCGTCAACGGTGTCTTCGAGAACATCGTTAAACACTATGTAATCATATTTTTCTGCACATTGCATTTCACCAAGTGCAGCATCCATACGCATACGGATTGATTCCTCTGAATCAGTTTCTCTGCCACGCAATCTTTTTTCAAGAATTTGCATCGAAGGCGGCATAATGAAGAGACTGACACATTCAGGATAGATTTTTTTTATTTTTTCAGCACCCTGAACTTCAATTTTAAGAATAACAGTTTTGCCCTCATCAAGCCATCTGTCAACAGGCCCTTTGGGTGTGCCGTAATAATTTGAACTATAAAGAGCACTTTCAAGCATTCTTCTTTCACTTATCTGTTTTTCAAAATACTCTTTAGTTACAAAATAATAATCAACACCATCAATTTCACCTTCACGTTTTTCACGTGTTGTCATTGAAACTGACCTCTGAATCGGAATATCTCTCTCATGAATACAATCAAGAACAGTATCTTTACCTGAGCCTGACGGTCCTGAAAGAATAACAAGCAAGCCTTTAGCGCTCATTTTCGTCATCCTCCTCTGTAATAATATCAAGTTCATCATCCACATCATTGAGTCGGTTTGCAACAGTTTCTGACTGAAGATAAGTGAGAATTACGTGACCGCAATCGGTAATAATCACCGCACGTGTTCTTCTGCCGTGAGTTGCGTCAATGAGTGTCCCTCTTTCTTTACAATCCTGAATAATTCTCTTAATCGGTGCAGATTCAGGGCTGACAATGGCAACAAGTCTTGATGCATTGACCATATTACCGAAACCGATATTTATAAGTTTCATAAAAATACCTCTTATTCAATATTCTGAATCTGTTCTCTGATTTTTTCGATTTCTGCTTTAATATCAAGGACTGCACGTGCAATCTCAACATCCTGTGCCTTAGAACCGATTGTGTTTGCTTCCCTGTTCATTTCCTGTACAAGAAAGTCCATTTTTCTGCCTATTGCCTCATCAGAAACAAGGAATAATTTAAGCTGTGACATATGGCTTGAAAGTCTTACAGTTTCTTCTGCGACTGCCACTTTATCAGCGTAGATTGCTGCTTCTGTAAGGATTCTCTGCTCATCAATGTGGATGTTATCGCCAAGTGCTTCTCTCATTCTTGTAAGCAGTTTCTGAGAATATTCCCTAACTGTTTCAGGAGAACGCTCTTCAATCATTGAGACTTTACCTGATATAAAATCAAGTCTTGAAAGAACATCGTTTTTAAGTTTTTCACCTTCAGCCTGACGCATAGCAATCATACCCTTGAGAGCGTCTTCAGCCGCAACTTTAACGGTATTCCATACTTTTTCTTCATCAACTTCTGCTTTTTTGATTTCAAGAACATCGTTGTATCTTGCAAGTGCATTTGCTGAAACTTCCGCAGAAACTCCGAGATTTTCTGAGATATCTCTCAGCGCTGCAAGATAACTTTTTGCCAAGGGAATGTTAGCGCTTACATTGATGTTTTCATCATCAAGTGTAGTTATCTGAACAAAACACTCAACCTTACCTCTTGAAATTCCCTGAGCAAAGAAACTTTTCAGTTTTTCTTCAAGGAAAAGGTAGTTTCGGGGAGTTCTCGCAGAAAATTCAAAATACCTGTGATTTACACTTTTAATTTCAACGGTAACATCCATACCGTCTGATGTGCACTGACCTCTGCCGTAGCCTGTCATGCTGCTAATCATTTTTTCACAACCTTATACCAAATTTTGTCGGCAACAACCGCAACTTCCGCCTAATAACGTAGGAATGTCACCGCTGTAAACACCGTTATTTTCTTCAAAACCCATCAGTTCCATAACAGCAATTGCATTTTCACAACTGCAATAAGCATAATAGGCGTTTCTGTTAGCACCGAAATTAAGTGCTGCACGTAACAGACCTTCACCAACATCAGGCTTGTCCGCATCAAATTCAACAGTTTTCACTGTCACTTTTGAGCCGTCAACCAAAACACTGCATCTGCCTATTATTTCTTCACCTTCAAAACCTATGTATCCCCCGTTTACTTCATCGGAGAAAAGTTCTGAAAGTTTTTCTTTATCTGTAACAGGTTTAAAAATATACATACTTTACCACTTCTTCTTTGTTACTGCACCGCTTGAAGTCATAAGTTTATGAACTTCTTCTGGTGTTAATTCTCTGTATTTTCCCTGAGCCAACATACCGAGTTTGATAGAACCATACTGCGTTCTTTTAAGTCTGATAACATCAAGACCCAAGCTTTCACACATCTTTCTGATTTCACGGTTTCTGCCCTCATAAAGAACAATTTCAAGCACTGTTCTTGTGTCTTCCTTCAGAAGCACTCTTACATCAGCGGGAGCAGTTTTTCTGCCCTCTATCACAATACCGACTGCAAGCTGGTCAACCATATCTTCAGTTACTTTCTGTCTGACCGTAACTCTGTATGTTTTAGGAACGTGATGTTTCGGATGCATCATTGCATTTGCAAATTCACCATCATTTGTCATCAGAAGAAGTCCTTCAGAATCTTTATCAAGACGGCCTACAGGATAAATTCTTTCGGGAATATCCTTTACAAGCTCTGCAACACATTTTCTATCCATTTCATCACTGAGAGTAGTGATAAAACCTCTTGGTTTGTGAAGCATTATATAATACTTTGTTTTAGTGCTGACAACTTTTTTGCCGCCAACAGTTACTGTGTCTTTTTTAGGATTTATTTTGTCACCAATCTGTGCAGGGCGACCGTTAACTTTAACCTTACCCTGAGAAATAAGCTCTTCAGATTTTCTTCTTGAAGCAACACCGCATTCAGAAAGGAATTTCTGAAGTCTCATTGAATTATCTGCCATATTTTCCTCCGTTTTATTTAAAAATACTTTTCACGAAATCTACAAATTTTCTCCACAAAGATTTTTTCTTTATTACTTCCTTTGCAGAAACATTCTCCGATGCTTCCAGAATAACTTCACCAACTTTTTGTGAAGAAGTAAAATACACAATTTTACCCACAATATCGCCTTTTTTTACAGGTGCATAAAGAAAAGGTTCAAGTATGTAATGAGATGAAATACCTTGTGTGTTTTCACTTATATTGACAAAGGCTTTATTCTTGACTTCAACTGAAACGACGGAATTCTTACCACCGGTAACAGGAATTTTCAAAGAATCTGTATTATTGTCAAGCGGACGGTTTTCGGCTTTTGAAAAACCGTAATCAAGCAGAACTTTGTGGTCGTTCCAATCATTAGGTGCATTGAGTGTCACTGCAACAATAGTCACACCGCCACGCTCTGCTGCTGTTACAAGACATCTACCACTTTTCTTGGTATAGCCTGTTTTAAGTCCCACGCATCCGTCATAGGACCTGAGCATTTTGTTATGATTTGTAAGAACTCGTCTGTATGGTGGATTGCCATAATAAACTGCAGCCTGTTTCTGCGAAGATATATGACGAAAATCAGGATTCATAACTGCTGCTGAACCAAGAAGCGCCATATCATAGGCGGTTGAATAATGCTCATCATCGTCAAGTCCCGACGGAGTTACAAAGTTTGTACTATTCATACCCAGTTCTCTGGCTCGTCTGTTCATCATTTTTACGAAGTTATCTATGTTTCCGCCCAGTTTTGACGCAGTTACATTCGCAGCATCGTTACCTGATTGTAAAAGCATACCGTAAACAAGTCCCTCAAAGGTAACCTTGTCATCAGGCAACAATCCCATGGACGTGCCCTCAACATTAAGTTCTTCTTTTTTTACTGTAATCTCTTTCTTTAAATCGGCTTTTTCAAGAACAATAAGTGAAGTCATTATTTTAGTTGTACTTGCCATAGAACGTTTCTTATGGGCGTTATGTTCATAGAGGACTTCACCTGTCTGAGCTACCATAACAACTGCTGAAGACGCAGAAATACCTAAGGACACCGAATTGACACCGATATAAAACAATGAACCTATTAAAATTATGCAAAGTAAAACAGAAAAGTATTTTTTTATCAAATTCATCACCGACCACACAGAAATTCAATTAGTAAATTTCTATGCAAACGGTTTCGTTTTATTCTGCTGATTCTTCAGTTGCTGCAGGTGTCTCTTTGTTTGTAAACTTGTTCACAAGACCTGAAACTGTGCTTACAACTTCGGGAACTGCTGAAACAACCTTTTCAATAGGATTATCAGAATTACTGATTGTTTTGATTGTAACGATATCATCGTTAACAACAAGGAAAGCAACAGGAGTTACTGTGATACCTGCACCGCCTGCTCCACCGAAAAGTTCAGCATTGTTTTTTGAAGGGAAATCAGAACCGCCTGATGCAAAGCCGTAAGTAACCTTTGAAATCGGAATAACAGTTACTTTTTCAGAAATTTTCATAGGCTCACCGATCACTGTGCTTGTGTCAACAAGATTCTTAATCTTATCGATTGTTGTGCCAAGGATACCAGCTGCTGATTGTTCTTTCATAGTTTATCTCTCCTTAATAGCTTTTTTAACTTGTTTTTCAATAGATTTTTTATCTTTATTATCTGCATTTTGCTCTTTAATAAGTTTAAGAAGTACATTCTTGAACAATTTAAAGCCTGCAGCAATAACCGAATTAGTTACAAAAATGGGACAAAGTCCGAATTGGAAATGGAACATCGCTTCGTCTTTCACTGCCAGAAAATCAGGTGAAATATCAACATTATATTTTCGCACTTTTGCTTTTGAGCAAATATAACCCATTGCAGGGAATACAGCCGCACTGATTTGTCCGTATTTGATAGCCGTAGCAGCTGCATCAGGACCTGAGATTTTCATTTCGAGATAAAGTTCTCTGAAAACAAAATGTTTGAAGATTCCGCCGAACATACCTGTTGTGGCACCCATTGCATCTGCAATCAGCTGTATAACTGCTTCAAAGCCCTGATTCTTATAAAAAGTAACAAATATATTATCTTTTTTAACTTTATCATTTTTATCTTTTTTGTTCTTTTTATTTTGAGTATCGGGATTTTCTTGTTTTTTGTCAGATTTTTCTTTTTTCTTTTTCTGTTTTTTATCTTCGCTTTTCTTTTTTTTCTGAGGGAATAGTTTTAATTTTATTAAACCATATTGCACGGACATTTCAAAGGTGTCTTCATAATGTGCCGTAACTCTTACAGGAATAAGAAAAAGCACTATTAAAAATAAAATTATGCCAAGTACAGCATATAAAAACGGCATTTTCTCACCTCCCATAAAATTCAGAAAATTTTATTCTTCCTCTGATTCGATTTCTTCTTTTGCACTTTCTTCTGCTTCGGCCTCGATTTTTTCCATTTCAATTTCTGCTTCCTGTTCTTCAACGGATTTTTCGTTAAGTTCAGGAATATCGGGCAAATCATCAAGTGATGTAATGCAGAAACATTTTAAAAATTCGGCAGTTGTACCGTAAATCAAAGGTCTGCCGGGCAGTTCAAGTCTGCCTACCTCTTCAATAAGACCTTTCTGACAGAGTGTTGAAATAACACCTGAGCAGTCAACACCTCTTACTTGTTCTATGTATGCTTTGGTAATAGGCTGATTGTATGCAACAACTGCAAGAACCTCAAAAGCAGCCTGAGAAAGCGGTGCATTCTTTTTCATATCAAGAATATCACGTACCTGCTCTGCATACTCTTTGCGGGTGCAAATCTGATATTTTTTATCCATTTTTACGATTTTTATACCACTGTTGGAATCATCGTATTTAGCAGCAATATTAAGAACAAGACTTTCTGCATTTTCTACGTCAATTTCAAGAATTTCAGCAATTCTTTCAATTTCAAGGGGCTCACCGCAAGCAAAAAGCATAGCCTCAGTTGCAGCCTGCATTTCATTTACGTTCACTCAGCATTACCTCCTTCTGTCAATTCAATTTCCATTTCATCTGCTTCTCCGATAAGTTTAACACGTTTTGTTTTTGCAAGTTCAAGGATTGCAAGAAACGTAGCAACAAGTTCTGATTTGGATTCTGCATTCATAAAAAATGAAACGAATTTGTCTTTTCTTCTTTCAAAAAGACGGTGCATTACGGCATTTATGCGCGAACTTACTGATACAATCTTGTGTGCAACAATCTTAGTAAACGCTTCAACAGGCGGAGGAAGTTTTCGTTTTCCCTTACCTATTGCAGAAATATATGCTTTGAGAATATCAGAAGCGGGATGAATGCGTCTGTAGGTTTTATCAGGTTCAAAATCCTGCTGAGGTCTTGAATAGAATTCAAATCCATCTGCATGTTCTGATAACTCTTTTGCAATAGCCTGACATTCTTTATATTCAAGAAGTTCTCCCACAAGCTCCATTTTCAACTGCTCTGCCTCTTCATGTACAGGAAGAAGTGAAACAGACTTAATGTAAACAAGTCTTGCTGCCATTTCAAGAAATTCACTTGCAACTTCCATATCATCGTCTTGCATCTGACGTACATAGTCAAGATACTGTTCCACAAGAGTAAAAATCGGAATGTCGTTTATATTCAATTTGTGTTTGTTTATAAGATGAAGCAACAAATCCAGAGGACCTTCAAAGGCTTCAAGTTTATACGAAATCTTTTCCAAATCAAATCAACCTTATCTAATTAAACTAAAAGGAAGCGAAATAAGTGTATTGAGACCGTTATATATCCAACCTGACAAATAAGAAAGCGGAGTTGTGAAAACACCAGTGAAAATAAGAATCATCATAACTATCATAATCTGACGTTCGTATCTCATTATAGTGTAATAATATTTGTCAGGTATAAATGCAAAGAGAATTCTTGAACCTGCAAGAGGCGGAATCGGTATCAAGCTGAATACCGCAAGGGTTACATTTATACTTGCTGCAAAATAAAAGAAGTAAGCAATAATTGTTGAGAGTAACTCAGGCATTGCTGTGTATTCATAAATCACAGCACAAACATTGCTGAGAAAAATGAATATTGCCGCAAGAATGAGACTTGATACGGGACTTGCCAGTGATACAAGTGCTACACCGACTTTTTTGTTTTTCATATCAAAGTTGTGCATGTTTATGGGAACAGGCTTACCGTAACCGATACCCACAAGGAATATCATCAAAGCACCTAAAATATCAATATGTGCCAAGGGGGACAGTGTAAGTCTTCCGCTGAGACGCGGTGTCTGGTCACCTAACTTAGTAGCAACAAGAGCCTGAGCGTACTGATGTATAGGTAATGTAAAAAACACAACAAAAGCAGTAGAAAGAAGCTGCATGATGACCATCATCGGGTCGCCGCCGCTTGATAATAACGCTCTAATCAACTTTATACACCTCAATTCTTAATTATGGAAACAACACGTTGTATTCCGTTCAAATCCTTTAAAATTTCAGTTTCTGACGAAAAATCAGAATATAATTCTGCGAGTTTTTCAGCCTGTGTTTCACCACACTCAAATGCTGACAAACTGCCCTTTTTCATATATGGTAACCATTTTTTTCCGATAACGCGATAAAAGTCAAATCCGTCTGCGCCACCATCAAGAGCCATAAAAGGTTCTTTCTGAACCTCGGTACTGAGTGTTCTTATTTCATCTGTTTCAATGTAAGGCGGATTAGACACCAGAACATCTATTTCATCTGAACAGAAAAACTTATAACCTTTTG
>JAZRQI010000009.1:0-7882 GCA_045649705.1 Acutalibacteraceae bacterium | reverse complement strand
GCTACACGTGAGAGTTCTTCATCACAGACTGTGCAGTAAACTACTATATCAAATGAACCATCATTCACACAGTCAGGTTCAACTCTGTTTTCTTCCTTTGATTCACCCTCTGTGTGACCGAGTGCCTCAATTGTGTTTGCTGCACGTGAGAGTTCTTCATCGCAGACTGTACAGTAAACTACCGTATCAAATGAACCTTCGTTTACACAGTCAGGCTCTGTTCTGTTTTCTTCTTTTTCTTCACCCTCTGTGTGACCAAGTGCATCAATTGTGTTTGCTACACGTGAGAGTTCTTCATCACAGACTGTGCAGTAAACTACTATATCAAATGAACCATCATTCACACAGTCAGGTTCAACTCTGTTTTCTTCCTTTGATTCACCCTCTGTGTGACCGAGTGCCGGAACAACCTCCTGTGCAACAATAACTGCATCACAGGCTGAACAATGTTTGCCCTCTGTTAAACCTGTGTTTACGCAATCGGGGGAAACTGCCTCATCAATCACTTCTGTATGACCGAGCTTTTCAATAGGTGTATCTTCATTTCTCTTAAATCCGCAGACTTCGCATTCTTCGTGCTGTGTTCCGCCAACTGCGCAAGATGAACCCGAGTCAACTTTCCATACAAATTCGTGTGACACCGTTAAAATTATTTCATTACATACTGTACATACTTTATAGTGACTTTCATCATTTATCTGCCATTCAAGTGTGCCCAAATCATCATGACCGAGAGCATCAATTGTTTCCTGAGCAACAAGGATTTCACCACAGACTTCACAATGTTTACCCACTGTTAAACCTGTATTTACACAATCAGGTTCAACCGCTTCATCTGCTACTTCTGTATGACCAAGTGCTTCAATTGTGTTTGTTACTCGTGTAAGTTCCTCATTACATACCGTACAATAAGTTACTGTATCGTATGAACCTTCTGCTACACAATCGGGATTAACTAAATTTTCAACAACATCTTCATCAGCTGTATGACCGAGCGCTTCAATTATTTCCTGTGGAACGAGGATTTCTCCGCAATCAGAACAATGCTTACCCTCTGTAAGACCTGTGTTTACACAATCGGGCAAAACTGCTTCATCAATTACCTCGGTGTGACCGAGAGCATCTACTATTTCCTGAGCAACAAGGATTTCTCCGCAGACTTCACAATGCTTACCCTCTGTAAGACCCGTATTTACACAATCGGGTAAAACCGCTTCATCAATTACTTCTGTATGGCCGAGAGCATCTACTGTTTCCTGAGCAACAAGGATTTCTCCGCAGACTTCACAATGCTTACCTTCTGTAAGACCTGTGTTTAAACAATCAGGTGAAACTGCTTCATCAATTACTTCTGTATGACCGAGAGCATCTACTGTTTCCTGTGCAACAAGAGTTTCACCGCAGACTGAACAATGTTCACCCTCTGTTAAACCTGTGTTTACACAATCAGGGGAAACCGCATTATCTGTTACTTTTGTGTGACCAAGTGCATCGATTATTTCCTGAACAACGAGAATTTCACCGCAATCAGAACAATGCTTACCCTCTGTAAGACCTGTATTTACACAATCAGGAGAAACTGCATTATCAGCCACTTCTATATGCTCGTGAGGAACGGTCACCTGACAAGTTGCTGTAAAACCTGTTACAGAAGTAGCTGTAATTATCGCTTCACCGTCATCAACTCTTGTTACAAGACCTGTATCGTCAACTGTTGCAACAGCATCGTCGCTTGATTCCCAAGTGATTGTCTGATAACTTGCATTTACAGGGTCAAATATTACTTCAAGCTGCTTTTCAGGTGCATCTTTTGTAAGAGTAATTGCAGTTTCATTAAGACTTATACCATTAGTCGGAACATAGAGGGTCACTTCTGCATAATCTATTAAAATTTCATCCAATGGGAATGACAGACAGTCATAGTCCATTACATCCAGTTCATAAATATTGTGGAATGCGCCTACCTTATAAATATCGCCTGTTACATCATCATCGACAGTACACTGGAATGTCATAAGTTCCTGCTTTGTTTCAAGATTCACAAGACCCTGAGTTCCTACAACTATAAGAATTCTGGATATTTCCGTAAACGAACATTCATCAGTCGCCTTAACTGTGGCTTTCAGATCAGGATTAAGTGTACCCGAATCCGGAATATATGTAAGCCCGTCAGGAATCTCAAGTGTAAACTGCCAACCGCAAGTAACAACACTTGCCTCAGCATAGGCAGTAAAGGTTATAACTTCGCCGGGTGTAGCTTTTTCCTTATCAGCCTCAAAGGTAAATGTCACCTTTGGCTCTGATGATTCAGCAACAGCTGACAGCGGTAAAACTCCGAAAAGCATCACCAACACCATCAGCAAAGCAATTATTCTTCTTTTCATAAATATACGCCTCCGCAATTATGAAATTTTGTTAGTTTTTCACATATCAATTCTATCACAGCAAAAACTTTTATGCAATAGTTTTTAAGAATTAAAATAAAACAGTCGGCAAAAGCCGACTGTCTGTTTACCAAAAATTATTCAGTTACTGAATGTCTTTCTTCAAGTTCTGCTGTCATTTTTGCAAGAGTCTTTTTATCAAGGTTATAGATAAGTGCAATGCCGATAAACTGTACAACAGCACTGAAAAGATAAAGACCTGCTACAAGCCAACACATATTGTGAGATGTCTGGAAGCTCTGACCGATTGTACCGAGCTCTGAATTATAACCGAGAACACCCATAACTGCAAGAACCATTGAAGGTCCTACACCCTGTGCAAGTTTACGGAAGAATGAATGAAGTGAATAAACTATACCTTCTTCACGTGTGCCGAATTTCCATTCGTTATAATCAATTGCATCAGCCATCATTGCCCACGATACACAAGTGTAAACACCCATACCGACACCGAATGCAACAAGACCCAAAAGATAAACGATAAGAGCTGTGTCTCTGTTTTCTACCATGGGGAATATCACCATTATGATACCGCCGATTACTGAAAGTACTGTACCTGCTGCTGCAGCTTCTTTTTTACCATATTTATCAACAAGCTTCTTGATAAAAGGAAGGAAGAGTACCATAGGAAGGAAACCGATCATCTGAACGATACCTGACATAGATGCTTTATTGAAATATGTCGCAAACATAATTGTGTTTGCAGTTGTTGCGGACTGCATACCGAGGAACATACCCATAGCAGCAACTGTTGCACCTACTGCAGGACGGTTCTTCATAAATTTACCGAACGCACTGATAATATTCAATTTCTGTGAATCATTGGTTTTAACGGAATTTTCATCAACACGGATAGTGATTTTCTTAATCATAAACAAGAAAGCAACAAAACCGAAAATACCCATAATAAGTGCTGCCCAGAAAACACGCTCACCAAGCAATGTTTCAAACTGCTCACCTGTAAGAGGATCAAGAACAGGGTCACCTATTTTATAAGCTTCGCCTGTAAGAGGATTTGTGTGATATTTGCCTGTTCCGTCATAAGTAACTTTCTGCCAGATAATCATAGGCAGAATAACCATAGGAACTATATTACCGAACATTGAACCGATCGAACGCCATGTTGAAAGCTGAGCACGTTCACCGCTGTCTTCCGTAACAAGTGAAAGCATTGAACCATAAGGCACGTTTGCGATTGTATAACAGGCATCCCAGATAATATAACCGAGAACAAACAAGATTGCCTTAGCAACAACACCTGCATTGGGGAAAGGAAGGAAAACTGCCGCACCTGCAACAAGAAGTCCGCAAGCACCAATGAAAATATATGTTTTGAACTTGCCCATTTTATATTTTCTCTTATCGTTATCAATAAAGCTACCGATAAGCGGGTCATTAACTGCGTCCCAAATCTGAACAAGCAACAACAATATGGACAAAAGACCTGTCTCCATCATCATATAAACCAGCCAGAAAGTCTGAACAGTGCCTTTAAGTGCAAAACTCATATTGCAACCAAAGTCACCTGCCGCATAGGCAATTTTATCCATCATACCAAACTTACGGTAACCTTTAGAATCCAATTCTACTTGTTTTTTCATAAATTGTCTCCTCTCTTTTACACCTTGTTATTATGTTAACAAAGTCTTGCAACAACATTTTATCAAAACTACTGTGCAATGTCAACTAAATACATTAAATATAAACGAGAAATATTGGAAAAATTCACTTGAGCTGTAATCCGTCACTGAAAGCTTTTCCCACTTTTTCTCCCAGAGTAATATATGTGTGGTTTACAGGGTCAAAGGTTATGGGATTTAATTTTTTTACATCAATTTTTCCCGCTTCATCAAGTATTCTTTCATCTGCAGAAACATTGACTATCTCCCCTACCATACGGCAGGAGTTTTCATCATAGCTTATCATCTTACATTCAAGTGCCATAGGCAATTCTTCAATAAGAGGTGCATTGACAAACTCACTTTTCACCTGATGAAATCCTGCTTTTTCAAATTTATCGGGAACCTTGTTAGCAGATTCCACGCCTACATAGTCACATTCCTTTACGTGTTCAGCATCTGCAATACTGACAGTGAATGCGCCTGTTTTCAGAATGTTTTTCACTGTTTTATGGTCAGGACTTAAACATATTGAAATTTCATTTTCTTCGCTTATTCCGCCCCATGCAGCGTTCATAGCATCAGGAATACCATTTTCATCATAAGAGCCTACAATCAGTACGGGCATAGGGTAAAGCATAGGTTTTGAACCAAAATTTTTTCTCATAATATTACCTCCGTAATTACGTAATTTCTGTTATTATTGGAAGATGGTCTGACACCACTTCATTTATCACTTTTGTGTTTTTGCATTCCACTCCCCTGTAAAAAATATAATCTATTTTTATCCGCGGAGAATCTGAGGGGAATGTTTTAACATCTGAATCCTTTAAAGTATCTGTAAATCTTTCATAAAGAGGTTTCAGGGTATCTTCATCAGGTTCAGCATTGAAGTCACCCATTAAAACTATGGGTAAATCTGTATTATCGGCAATCTTGCATATTGTTTTTACCGCATTGATTCTCTCGCCCTTTGCAAGACCCATATGAGTAACAAGAAACATCACTTCTTTTCCCTTTTCTTGGAGAACTGCTTTTATTATACATCTTGACTCATAATACTCTTTCTCATTTTTTATTTCAGGGTCGGGAATTTTAATTGTTTGGACTTCTTTGAAAGGAATTTTACTCAGAACAGCATTGCCGTAAGGTGCGAGACCTTTTACTCTTATTGCTTCACCGAAATAACCGTATAGTCCTGTTTTATCAGAAAGCTTTTTAGTCTGATCCGTGTACCCGACAAGAAAGCCTTTGTTTCTGACTTCGTTGAGACCACAGAAATCAGCACCGTACTCCTTAATTTTTGTTGCAAACAAATCGAAATCTATTTTTCTCTTTTTATAATCAAGACAATGCTGAACGTTGAACGTCATCACTTTCACTTTAACACATCCTTTCAGGAAAATTATAACACCAAGAAACTTATATTTCAAGGGTTTCACTTGACTGCGCATAAACCCTTGTTATATAATAAAACAAAGAAAATTGACGGAGGTCATGTTATGGATAAATTTGCAAGATTTAAATTTCAGCCTTGTATTCCTTTGGGTGAAGACGGCAGATGTGTCACTGCATCTGACAAGCATATTTCACTTTCAAAAAAAGCAGCAACAGAGGGTATGGTTCTTCTCAAAAACGAGAACAGTGCTTTACCTCTCTCAAAAGGTGAAAAAATTGCACTTTTCGGCAAGGCTACAATTGAATACATAAAAGGTGGCGGCGGTAGCGGTGACGTTCACACTCCCTATATCCGCAATATTTTTGAAGGTTTTCAGGAAAAAGACGTGGACATTTATATGCCCCTTGTTGATTTCTATAAAGAATATGTAAAAAGAGAAAGCGTAAACATCCCCACACAGGCACAGATAAATGCTACATGGGACATCGTTAACGCTATGGAATTCTGCACAAAACGTGACGATATGACTTACGACACATTTGCAAGTATGCACGTTCCCGAAGCAGAAGTTCCCGCAGAACTGATTGAAGATGCAGCTAAAAATGCTGACACTGCAATCATCACTATCAGCCGTTTTTCAGCAGAGGGCGTTGACAGAAGACCTCAGGGCGGTGACTATTATCTCTCAGACCTTGAAAAGAATCTTATTGACAAAGCTGGTAAGCTTTTCAAAAAGGTTATTATTGTAATTAACTCAGGCGCTACAATAGACTGCGAATATTTTGCAGAAAACAACGATGTTGATGCTATCCTCTTTACATGGCAGGGAGGTATGGAAGGCGGTGCTGCAATTGCAGACATCCTCACAGGTGACGTGAACCCCTCAGGTAAACTTGCTGATACAATTGCAAAAAGTTACGATTTCTTCCCCTGTAAGGATGATTTCTGGGAATGCTTTGACCACCTTGATTATTCCGATGATATTTATGTAGGTTACCGCTATTTCGAAACTGTTCCCGGCGGTAAAGAAAAGGTAAGATACCCCTTCGGTTTCGGTCTTTCATACACAAGCTTTGCAGTGACAAACAAGGTTTGTCTTGAAAATGACGGCAAAATCCTTGCAATTGCAGAAGTTAAAAACACAGGTAATGTTGCAGGTCGTGAAGTTGTTCAGGTTTATTACAGTGCACCTCAGGGTATACTCGGCAAACCCTCAAGAGTTCTTTCTGCATACAAGAAAACAAAACTTCTCCAACCAAATGAAAAAGAAACACTCGTTATGAGTTTTGACATAAACTCAATGGCAAGTTTCGATGACCTTGGAAAAGTTCAGAAATCAGCATACGTTCTTGAAAAAGGTACATACTCATTCTTCATCGGTACAGATGTAAGAAATGCAGAAAAAGTCGAGTTTACATACGAAGTAAAAGAAGACACAGTTGCTGAGCAACTGACTTCACTCTGCAAACCTTTCAAACTCCAGAAGAGAATGGTTTCTGACGGTACATTTGAAGCACTTCCCACAAGTGAAGAAAGTTACTTCTACGCTGAAAACAAACCTACAGGTGCGGTTTCTCCCGAAAAAGAAGTTATGTTCGACAAAGTGGGCGAAGAAATTTCTATTGATGAGTTTGTTGCTCAGTTCACACTTGAAGAACTTATGGACTTTGTAGGCGGTCACGCTCCTACAGGCGTTGCAAACACAGGTTGCTTCGGTGGTCTTAAAAGACTGGATGTTCCTGCCGTTCCCACTGCAGACGGTCCTGCAGGTCTCAGACTTGAGCCTGAAACAGGTATTCCCACAACTGCATGGCCTTGTGCTACTCTCCTTGCTTGTACCTGGGACGAAGACCTTATTTCTCAGGTAGGTGCCGGCGGCGGTGCTGAACTCAGAGAAAACAATCTTGGTGTATGGCTTGCTCCTGCTCTCAACATTCACAGAGACCCCTTGTGTGGAAGAAACTTTGAATATTATTCAGAAGACCCGTTAGTAGCAGGTAAATGTGCCGCTGCAGCTACAAGAGGTATTCAGTCACAAAAAGCTGCCGTTTCAATAAAACACTTTGCTTGTAACAACAAGGAAGCAAACAGAATGGGTTGCGACTCACGCATTTCAGAAAGAGCTCTCCGCGAAATCTACCTTAAAGGCTTTGAAATTGCAGTCAAAGAAAGTGACCCCTGGACAGTTATGTCATCCTACAACCTGATAAACGGTCAGCACACATCTGAAAGCTGGGAACTCCTTACAGGTATTCTCCGTAATGAATGGGGCTTCAAAGGAATGGTTGTTACTGACTGGGGCGTAAAAAATGACCCCGTAAAAGAGGTCAGAGCAGGTAACGATATGAAGATGCACTGCGGTTATCCCGAAGACCTGAAAGCAGGTTTCGAAGACGGCAGAATCACACGTGCAGACCTTG
>JAZRQI010000008.1:0-2537 GCA_045649705.1 Acutalibacteraceae bacterium | reverse complement strand
TTCATTCTTGACAACATAAGGTTTATGGTGATACAATTTAACTACCAAATATTATGAGGTGATAATTATGAAACTTGGTATAATCAACGGCTGGGAAGAAGGCAACTTCAAGTACGTTCACGACAAAGGTCTTGAAGCAGTAGAGTTCTGTGTAAACCACAACTATGATGCTGACGAATTCCTTTCAAAGGCTGAGGCAATCAAATCATACAGTGAAAAATATAATGTAGCAGTAGGCTCTATGGGCAGATGGGGTATGATAAGAATCGACGAAAACGGTGAGATCATCCCTGAAGCACTTGAAGCTGACAAGAAAGTCATTACTGCTGCAAGTATTATCGGCTGTCCCGTTTACAACTGCGGTGTAAACTACACAGACAGCAAAAGTTTCTATGAAAACTGCGAAATTGCTATCAACTATTTCAGAGCGCTTATAGATTTCGCAAAAGATAAAAACGTTAAAATCGCATCATATAACTGTGATTGGGAAAACTTTGTTGTTGAACCCAAGGCATGGAACTACATTATGTCTGCATTGCCTGAACTGGGCATCAAATACGACATTTCACACTGCCTCTCAAGAAACGGCGATTACTTCCAGGAAATGCTTGACTGGGGTTCAAGATTCTACCATTTCCACCTTAAAGGCAGAGTCACAATAAACGGTGAGCACTACGATGATGCACCTGCAGGTCTTGATATGATTCAGTGGCCCGCAGTTATGGATATCCTTTATACAATGGACTATGACGGAATGCTCTCAATTGAGCCTCATTCACATTACTGGCAAGGCAAAAAAGGTCAGTGGGGTATTGACTACACAATAAACTATTTCAGACCTATGGTTATGCCTGAAAACTATGAGTTTGACGACAGTCCTTATATGCCCTGATTTGTTATTTTTCACAAAAACAAAAGCTGTAGAATGACTTGTAAATATCGAGATGTAAAAATTAAAAAAATTCACTGATTTTTATTTACAGATAAAATATTTGTGTGATATAATAGTTAAGTATTAAAATTGACGTTACCGTCAGGCAACGGAAGGAGTCTTTAAAATGAAAAAACTGTACGAAGGCAAAACTAAAAACGTTCTTCTTGACGAAGAAACAGGCATAGTTCACCTTTTATTCAAGGATTCAGCAACAGGTGAAAACGGCGTATTCGACCCCGGCTCAAACACAGTTGGCGGCAGCGTTGAAGGTAAAGGCAAAATCGGCCTTGCAATTTCAAAATATTTCTTTGAACTTATGGAGAAAAACGGCATCCCCACACACTTTATCGATGCTAACGTTGAAGAAGGACTTATGAAAGTTCGTAACCTTACAGTTCCTCCCCTTGAGTTCATTCTCCGTTACTACACAGCAGGTAGCTTCTGCCGTCGTTTCGACATCGCAGAAGGTCTTGAATTTGACCCCTGCTACAAAGAAGTTACTCTCAAGAGTGATGCACAGGGTGACCCCCTTGTTACAGAAAGAATCTGCCTTATGAAGGGTATCCTTAAAGAAGGTCAGTTCGACGAAGCACTTGACGTTGTTGAAAAAGTTGGCGCAGTTCTCAGAGAAGAACTTGCTTCAATGAACCTCCAGCTCATCGACTTCAAAATCGAAATCGGTTATGACGAAAACGGCAAAGTTTATGTTGCTGACGAAATCACACCCGATATCTGGAGAGTTAAAGACGAAAACGGCAACATCCCCAACCAGATTGATTGCTCAAAAATGCTCCTCGAAAAACTTTCAAAATAAGTTTATAGAAACACATAATCCCTCAGAGAAATCTGAGGGATTTTTTTAAAGGTTGATTTATATATTGACTTAATTTAACCCCTACTTGACTTTACATCAAACAAATTGTATAATACACTTGTATAAGTATGAAAGGTAGGTGAGGCGTAACTCCTGATGGGGTGCAGCCGAATTTATGAGAAAAATCAAATCGCTTATTTCAGTCCTTGTTGCAATTTGTGTGATTTTGTCCTGTACACTTGTTTCAAGTGCTGCAGGTGCTTCAATTTCCGCAAGTGCAGGTAAGACAAATGTTAAACCCGGTGACACTGTGACAGTTTCTGTCAGCCTTAATTCAAACACTGGTGTTGCAGGTCTTGATTTCACTCTGACTTACAATACTTCACAGCTTGAATATCAGTCAAGCTCTGTGGGAAGTGCAGGTTCATCCTTCTTCCTTAAAAGCGTTAACAAAAGCGGTTCAGCCGTAAGAGGTGCATATCTGAACGCTGACGGTGCAACAACAACTTCAACAGGTAACCTTGCAACTGTTACTTTCAAAGTAATCTCAACATCAACTGCGACATCACCTTTGTCACTTTCAGCATCAGGTACAGACAGTAACGGTAACGTGGTTTCAGTAGGCGCAAGCGGCACAACTCTCTCAATCAGTTCTGCAACAACAAAACCTACAACAACTAAACCCACTACAACAAAGCCTACAACTACAAAACCCACTACAACTAAACCCACTACAACAGCATCTACAACAGAAACTACAACTGAGGCAGAATCAACAACCAAGGTTAT
>JAZRQI010000007.1:0-4409 GCA_045649705.1 Acutalibacteraceae bacterium | reverse complement strand
ACAAGAAATATGCAGAAAGCACTTCTTTATGCACTTCTTCTTCCTAATGCTAAGTTGAAAGCTCTTCAGGATGCAGGTGATTTCACAGAAAAACTCATGCTTGATGAAGAAATGAAAACATATCCCTTCGGTGATGTATGGGAAGAATATTGCAGACAGTCAGGTGTACCTGCAGATGAAAGCTGGTACAGCGAAATAAAAGCATACGAGAAAGATGTACTCTCAAAAAGATAAATTCAGGTTAGGACAGATGACTTTTGGGCAGAAGTAAGAAGAAAGAGCAAAAGCGCCGTGAGGAGTATAAAAAAGCAGTCGAGCACAAAATGAAAAGTGCGGCAAACCTTGCGGATAAATATTCAAGTTCATATGAACTCTCTTCAAAAGAAAAAAGCAGTATTTCACGAAGAAACAAGAGGATCGTAAACCAAAAACTTATTTTTGTGCTTCTCGGAATACTGTTGCAGACTCTTGCACTTATTTGCGTTGTTTCGCTTGTGTTTTTGCCTTTCAGAGACAGTATTGATTCTGTTATAGAAGATTATTTCAGCACAGAGCAACCGAAGTTTTCTGCAGTTGAATTGAATCAGATTTTTATCGGCTCTGAGAATGAAACAGAACGCGTATATTATACCGACGTTGAAATGCCTGAACCCAACACGTTTTATGCCACAATCGGTTCTGATGATTTTACAAGTAAAATCTATTTCGGAATCAGCGATAAGGCACTTCTTGACGGTGTTGCACAACTGTCCTCGACATCCTTACCGGGATTCGGCAAACCTGTAATGCTTTACGGATACAGCCTGACACATTTTGCAGGTATTGAAAATATATCAGCAGGTGATATGCTGAAAATCACAACAAACTACGGCGTTTATAAGTATGAGGTTAAAGAAACAAGCACTTTTACTTCATCTGAAAAACCGCCTTATGACTTGAGTGCTGAAAAAGAAACTCTTGTTTTATGTACTGACAGTCCTTTCGGTGAATATAAAAAATCACAGGGTGAAACCTTCTGTGTAATTGCAGAATTGGTTTCAGGCCCTGAGGTTGCATTTTGATGGGAGGGGATTGTATGGCAAAGAAAAATAAAACCTTTTCAGTGAAAAGTGCAGTGTCTGCAGTAGTTTCCTTTGTGCTTTCTCTTACAATAGTTCTGTTGTCACTTGTTGTTGTTCTGCATACAACTCTTTTTAACGACAGAACAATTTATTCAAAGGTAACTGACACCACATATTTTGCCGAACTCAATAACGATATCGTCACAAGATGTCAGACAATTGCAGCGAAAAACGGTATTGATTACAGTTTTATTGAAAATGTAATAACTTCAGGCAGGGTTGATGCTGATTATACTGTTTATTTCAATTCAATGTCAGGCAAGAATCCACATGGCGGATGCGAAACAATAGATGAAAAAGGTCTTGCAGAAGAGATTTATAAAAGTATCACTGTTGCTGATTCTGATATGACTGCTGAGGAAAAAGAAAATGTTCGTCTTGCATCATCAGAAATAGCAGCTGAGTATAAAAACACAATGGTTGCGGAAACATTTGAAAAGTTTGTAGGCTTTTCGGAAACATTCAAATCATACAGTAAATACGGTTTCTACATTCTTTCAGCCTTGTTTGTATATCTTACCGGTGTTATGTTTTGGCTTAACGGAAAAAGCCAGAAACACCGTCTTTTCCGCAAATTTTCCATTGTTGGCGGGTCTGCGGGCTTAACGGTGCTTGCGTTTTCGGTTTTTATGAAAGTTTCAGGTGTTCTGAACAATATGACTTTTGCTTCAACACAGCGTGAATACAATCTGTTTATAAGCTTTTTTGATAGTTTTATTGACACTATGATTATTGTGGGTGCAGGTTGGCTTGTGGTATGTATAGTACTTCTTGTGCTCTGGTATTGGTCAGTAACGGGCAGAATAAGAAAGTAATTATTTCAGAGATTTATATTTTTCTTTAGTGGCAATACCGCCTCTTATGTGACGTTGAGCCTTGTTCACTTCAAGCACTTCGCGTACCTGGTGGTAAAGACCGGGGTTAAGTTCCCTCAGTCTCGTTGCCACGTCCATATGAACAGTAGATTTGCTTATTCCGAACTGCTTCGCCGTAGCTCTTACGGTGGAGTGGTTTTCTACAATATATACGCCGAGTTCAACGGCACGTTCTTCAACCGGATTTTTCATAGGTGATACCTCCCTTGATATTTTATATGTTTAAGAGAGGATATATATGATTGAAAGGAAACAGTTTTATGAATTTAGTTGGTTTGCAGAAAATGACAGTTCTGGATTTTCCCGGAAGAGTAGCCTGTATTGTTTTTACATTCGGGTGCAATTTCAGATGTCCTTTTTGTCACAATGCCTCACTTGTCACAGGTGGCGGAGAAAGTGACATTACGGAGGAAGAATTTTTTGCATATCTGAAAAAACGTCAGGGAATCCTTGACGGTGTTGTTGTTACGGGCGGAGAACCGCTTCTTCAGAAAGACATTGAACAGTTCCTCGGAAAAATAAAGGAAATGGGGTACGAAGTAAAACTTGACACAAACGGAATGTTCCCTGAAAAACTTAAAAGCGTAGTTAATGCAGGTATTGTGGATTATGTTGCAATGGATATAAAAAATTCACCTGAATATTACGCCATTACTGCAGGTAAGGAAGAAATCGACTTTGAAAAAATCAGGGAAAGTGTTGATTTTCTTATAAATGAAGCAAATGTTGAATATGAGTTCAGAACAACTGTTGTGGCTGAATTCCACACAGAAAGTGCCTTTGAAGAAATCGGAAAACTTATTGAAGGTGCAGAAAACTATTATTTACAGGGCTTTGTGGATTCAGGTGACCTTATCGGAACAGGAATGAATGCACTTCCCAAAGCCGTTATGGAAAAAATGGCTGACAGAGTAAGAAAGTACGTAAAACACGTTGATCTGAGAGGTGTTAACTGATATGACACAGAAAGAAAAAATGCATACAGGAGATTTGTATCTGCCTAATGACGAGTCAATTCTCGAAGAACAGATGCAATGTCTTGATAAACTTTATGACTACAATATGACCCGTCCCACAGAGCCTGAAAAAAGGGAAAAGCTTCTCAAAGAAATGTTTGCAGAAATAGGCGAGGGTTGTTATATTGAACCTCCGCTTCACGCAAACTGGGGCGGCAAACACGCTCATTTCGGTAAAAATGTATATGCAAATTTCAATTTAACAATGGTTGACGATACTCACATTTATGTAGGTGATGCAACAATGCTGGGACCTAATGTGGTACTTGCAACTGCAGGTCACCCCATTCTTCCTGAACTCAGGGAACAGGCATATCAGTATAATTGTTCCGTGAGAATCGGCAGAAACTGTTGGCTCGGTGCAGGTGTTCTTGTAATGCCCGGTGTTACAATCGGTGACAACACAGTAATCGGTGCAGGAAGCGTTGTTACAAAAGATATTCCTGCAAATGTGGTGGCAGTCGGTAATCCTTGCAGAGTTCTCAGAGAAATAAACGAACACGACAGAGAATACTATTTCAAAGATAAGAAAATAAACTTATAATAAAAAAGTCCGCTTAACTGTGAAGTTAAGCGGATTTGTTCTTTTAAAGCAGTTTTCTGATTTCGTTGTTGATTTCTTCTCTTTTTTCGATGTGCCATTTTTCACTTCTGGGGTAATCTGTGAAAGACAGGTTGAATTTTTCATCGTTATCAGTCTGGAGAATTTCAAGAACTTTTTCTTTACCTGCAAGTTTTTCAAGTAACTGCAATGCTCTCATATCCTGGAAAGCCTCGTTCATTGCTTTGAGTCTGATTGATGCCCAGGCTTTTCCGTCAGGACCGGGATAAACCACAAAAGCATCGCCTGATGAGAATGCACAGTCAGCGTCTGTTTCTGCAAAGGGGTCAACAGGTCTTACGGCAAGCTGAGTGAAATAGAAGTTGTATCCCCAATGGAGGAAGCCTTTGACATCGTATTTGTACATCTGCATACCGATTATTCTTGTTCTCTGCAAGGGCATAGAAAGGAATCTGTTGGAATAGAAATTATCTCTGGGACCGCAACAGTTATAGGTCCACAGTTCAGGAACTTTTCCGTAAAAGTTTTCAATCTGGTCTTCGCAGGGGATAGGCAGGGGAACGTATCCTTTTTCATAAAATTCGAATTCTGAAAGAGCATCTATAACTTTGAATCTTTTGCCGAAAAGATTGTGGATAAGTGAACTTACTTTTCCGTAAACCGCAAGGTCTTTTTCACCGGGTTCGTCTGAAACGTGGAAGTAGCATCTGTCTGCAATGCCCTCGTTTTCAAGGAAAGATGTAAGCTCTGGTGCAAAGGAAGTGAGGAAATCCTCGTATTCTTTTCCTGTGGAATCTGTGTCCCAACCGAAGATTCTCTTAGTTTCACCGTCAAC
>JAZRQI010000006.1:0-6130 GCA_045649705.1 Acutalibacteraceae bacterium | reverse complement strand
GTCACCTTTACAGCATTCACCCGAACAAAGCTTACCGCAATCTTCTTTGAGTGGTGTAACTTTATCAAGGATTTTATATACTTTTCTTAAAGTTTTTTCAACAGTCACTTTTACACCTGCTTCTAATTGATTATAATTAGTTTTAGTATAACTCACAAGGAAAAAAATGTCAATCTGCTGATATAATTGTTGACACAAACATGATTTACAGATATAATTTATTCATAGATTTTTATGGATCGGATGTGTAAAAATTGAGCAAAAAATCTCAGGGTGTAAATACAACCTTACGACTTGTTATTTCTGCAATTTTTCTTGCTTTATCAATAATATTACCAACAGTAATCAGTATGGGCAGTCCTCAGCTTGGTCAGACATTTTTGCCTATGCACATTCCGGTAATGCTCTGCGGAATAGTCTGCGGTACACCTTACGGCATTGTTATCGGTCTGATTGCACCGCTTCTTAAAAGTGTAATCACAGGTCTCCCTGTTATCACAACCGCAATTTCAATGGCTTTTGAACTTGCAACCTACGGCGGTATGTGCGGTATGTTATATAAGGCTTTTCCGAAAAAAATAGGTTATATCTACCCTAACCTTTTAATATCAATGATTATGGGAAGAATTGTAAACGGCTCAATAAACTACCTGATAACAACTGCATCAGACAGTGATTTCGTTCTGAAGTCATTTATAACGCTTACTACAATCAATGCTATCCCGGGAATTGTAATTCAGTTTGCAATAATTCCGCTGGTTATTCTTGCACTGAGAAAGACAAGGTTTATGTTGAATGGATAACAGAATCAAAGATAATATTTTAAATCTCCTTAATAAAAAAGATAAAATCATTATCGCTATTGAAGGTCCTTGTACATCAGGAAAAACTACTCTTTCGAAAGAAATTTCAGAAGAATTTGACTGCAATGTTATACATATGGATGACTTTTTTCTTCCTTTTGAAAAACGAACACCTGAAAGGTTCTCAGAAATTGGCGGAAATATTGATTATGAAAGATTTTCAGAAGAAATTATTGAAAGCATCAGAACTGATTCTGCTTTCACTTATGGGAAATTTGATTGCAGTTCAGGTACAATAAGTGAAAAAATTACTGTTGAGCCGAAAAAACTTATTGTTGTTGAGGGTGTTTACTGTATGCACCCGAAATTTGGTGACATATACGATTTCAGAATTTTCCTTGATATTACTGATGAAACTAAAATCAGCAGATTAAAAAAGCGTTCTCCTGAAAAACTTGATAGATTTATAAATGATTGGATACCAAAAGAAAACTTATACTTTGAAACATACAAAATCAAAGAAAAGTGTGATTTGGTTATAGATAACAATTAAATAAAGTTTTTGACTTTTTTTGAAATTACTATTGATTTTTAAGTTTAAATACACTATAATATATTAGTAATTTCGCCGGAATGATGGAATTGGCAGACGTGCTGGACTCAAAATCCAGTGGTAGCGATACCGTGCGGGTTCGACCCCCGCTTCCGGCACCACGAAAAATAAACCCACATCTACAACAGATGTGGGTTTATTTCTTTTATAATGAATCATTATATTTTTCTGCCTGTAGCTTGAACATTTCTGCATATTTGCCGTCAAGTAACATCAGCTCCTCATGGCTTCCGCTTTCAATAACTCTGCCTTTTTCCATCATAAGAATTCGGTCTGCATGACGTGTTGTTGAGAGTCTGTGTGAAATGAAAATAACAGTTCTGTCTGCTGATGCCTCCATCATTGTGTGATTAAGTTCATATTCGGAAACCGGGTCAAGGTTTGCCGAGGGTTCATCAAGAATAACGTAAGGACTTTTTTTGTAAAATGCTCTTGCTATTGCGATTTTCTGTTGCTCACCGCCTGAGAGCATCATACCCTCATCATTAAATTCTCTGAGCAAAACTGTGTCAAGTCCATTGGGAAGTTCCTTATTGAAACCTGCTGACTTCAGTGCTTTCCACACTCGTTCTTCGTCAAAATCTTTTTCAAGCGCTACATTCTCACCAACTGTAGCAGAGAATATCTGAAAATCCTGAAAAACTGCCGAAAAACGAGCTCTGTGGGATTCTATAGTCTCTTCCCTTATGTCACGTCCTCCAATAAGAATTTCGCCCTCTGTGACGTCATAAAGGCGTAAAAGAAGATTAGTCAACGTAGTTTTACCTGCGCCGTTATAACCTACAAGCGCAATCTTTTCATAAGGTTTAATTTCAATGTCAATACCGGTAAGTGCATTTTTTTCTGCACCCGGATAAGAAAAACTCGCATTTCTGATTCTGATAGTTTCAGGTTCACCGCAGATGGCTGTGTGTTCACCGTCTTTCATATCAGTTTCAGTAGAAAGGAACGTTCTGTATTTTTCTATCATTTTTGAACGTTCGGTAAAGTTTCTGACCGAATAAACAGTCAGATAAAGAATCGATGAACCAATCTGTACAGCACCGTTGAACGCTGCGACGAAATCACCTGCTCCCAGCTTACCTGTAACAAGAGTCTGATAACCGATATATGCAGTAAGTGCCAACATAAAGCCGATAACCTGAATTCCTGTTTCCTGGAAAAAGAATCCCCATTCAATTTTTTTAAGGAATCTGCTTTCGGTCTTATATGTGTCATCAACACTTTCGTCAAATCTTTTAAGAAGAAGCTTTTTAATACCGCTTGTTCTGATTTCACCTGCATATTCCTGAAGATAGAAAAGACGGGCAAAATAGTCGCTTTTTCTTTCTTTTTCGATTATTGCTTCTCTGCGGTTCATCTGTAAATTTCCAAGATATCTGCCCAGTGGAACAAAACCAAGAACAAACACAAGAACAATCACCAGACACACAGGGTCGATAACAAAAATTACTGCTGAAATTGAAATAAATGAAACAATTTCTGCGATGTAACCTCTGACATTAGACAGAAATGATTGGATGTTTTCAGATGATGTCTGAATAGCGATAATAAAATCGCCGTAAAATGAGGGATTATCATATTTTGCAAGGTCAATTTCTTTTGCTTTATTATATAATTTTGAGTGTATCCCAAGATACAGTTTTTCTCTTTCTTTGTGAGCATAAAACTCATAGAAAAGTGTTGAAAACACATCAGCAAACACCATAATTGCAACAATAGCCACAAGTGCACCGATAATACTCTTTATGTCTCCGCCGTTCTGAACAACGTCAATTATGTATTTTATGCCGATTACTGATATAAGCTTTCCGGGAAGAAAGGTTACAACCTGTTCAAAAATCTCACCGATTACAAGCCAGGGTGAAATAGAGAACATCAACCTCATCATATAAATGGTGTTTGAAAGAATTCCGTGACCTTTTTTGTTTTCTTTTTTATTCACACCGAAACCTCCTCACTGTAGTTTGAGGCTTGCATTGTAAACATTTCAGAATAAATGCCACCTTTTTCCATAAGTTCATCATGAGAACCGCTTTCAACAACTGTTCCCTTTTCAAACACAAAAATTTTGTCTGAAAGCACTGCACTGGAAAGTCTGTGCGAAATGAAAATAACGGTTTTTTCTTCTGTTTCTTTGATAATACTTTCATATATTTTGTATTCTGCGATGGGGTCAAGCGCTGATGACGGTTCATCAAGAATAGCAAAATCAAAGTTTTTTGCAAACATTCTTGCAGCAGCAATCTTCTGTTGTTCACCGCCTGAAAGACCTGTTCCGTTTTCATCAAATTCTCTTGTAAGAACTGTCTGTGATTGACTGGGCAGTGCAGAAACTCTATCAAAAACACCGCTCTTTTTAAGTGATTTTTCAGAAAGAATTCTGTCTTTTTCGTCGTTAACTTCGTGGCAGAGAACATTTTCATCAACAGACAAAGCATAGACTTTATAATTCTGGAAAACAGTTGCAAGACGTCTTCTCAGAGAGTTGATGTCATATTCAAGAATGTTTACTCCGTTATAAAGAATTTCTCCCTCTGTAGGGTCATAGAATCTGAGCAGAAGTTTTACAAAAGTTGTTTTACCTGCACCGTTGTGACCGACAATGGCTACCCTGTCGTTTTGGGTAATTTTAAGTGAAATGTTGCGAAGGGTTTCTTTTTCTGCAGACGGATAGCTGAAAGATACGTTTCTGAACTCAATTGATTCAAACTCTTCTGCTTGTTTTTCACCACCTGTAACACAGGGTTCATATTCAAGAAACTCTTTGAGATATGCAAAATACAATGAGTTTTTCTGCAATTCAGAAGCGTATTTTATCCAATCGGCAATCACAGATTTAAGGTTATTTATAGCTGTCATAATTACAGAGAAATCGGATGTTTTCATATCACGCTTTATAACGAATCTGTAACAGGTGTAAAGGTAAGTTGTAGCAACAGGTAGTGATTCGCTGAAAAAGCTGATAATGAACTCAAGCGCCGCAAACTTAAACCCATATTTCTTTATGATTACTATGTTGTTTTTTACGGCTCTTTTCATTTTTTCGTACATAACATCAAAAATACCTGATGTACGCATATCTTTAGAGTAATCTTTCAGAAAAACTACCCTCTGAACATAAGATTTTTCTCTTCTGTTGACAGTCATCTCTTTATCTTTCTTTATTTCGAGTTTATTTTTTAAACCGAAAATCAGAAAAACAATAAACATCATTACCATTATAAAGAGAAGTTTCGGGTCAATTGATACAATATACGCAATAAGGAAAATTCCCGTTACGGTTGAAGACATCAGTTTTCCTACACAGAAAGTAAACTCCACATATCTTTTATTCGTAACTATTTCCGTTGCACGCATATATTTATCGTAAAAGTCAGGGTTTTCATAACACTCAATGTCAACTTTACCTGCTTGTTTAAAAATCATCTTATTCAATGAATAATATATTTTTCTGTTGCACAATGTAACATAGTAATCGCCGAACATCTCAAGTCCTTTTGCGAGAACACCTGAACCCACAAAAAGACAAACCATAATCATATATTCTTTAAATGTACTTTTATTCTCCAACAAACCAAGCAGAACTCTGAGGAAAAGAATCTGCTGAACAAAATTGGCAAAAAACCAATATGCAGTCTGAGTCACTGTCATCATCAGGATAGCAGTAGGAGATGCTTTGGAAATTATTTTGTATGCATAAAAAAAGTTTTTCAGCGTTTCGAAGAAACTCTTTTTATCCGCTTTCTTTACTTTCATTTTTTCATCTCCTTTTCAACATAATGTTATTAATTTTATCATTTTTTATATTATGTGTCAACACAGTGTTGACAATGTTTTTTCATTGTTTTATACTTTTTAAACAGGGGGTTGAAATTGTCATTATGTTTAAAGAAAAATTCAACAATTTTAAAAAATTTGATATTGTTTCAGAAACCTCATCTTTTATTAAATGGTTCCTTATTTCTGTGTTTATCGGGCTGACTGTAGGTATAGTCGGTGTGGGCTTTCACTACTCAATTGACTTTGTAACAGAACTGAGAAATGAGCATACGTGGTTGATTTATCTGCTTCCTGCAGGCGGTCTTATTATAGTTTTACTTTATCATCTTTGTAAAAAAGATGATGATAAAGGCACAAACTTTATACTCAGTGCAGTAAGACAGAATGAAAAAATCTCTGTCCTCACCGCTCCTCTTATTTTTGTTGCAAGTACAATAACTCACCTTTTAGGTGGTTCATCAGGCAGAGAAGGTGCTGCATTACAGTTAGGTGGCTCAATTGCATATAATTTCGGTAAGCTTCTCAAACTTGATGAAAAAGATAAAAAAATTATAACTATGTGCGGTATGAGTGCAGCTTTTTCCGCACTGTTTGGTACACCTGTTACTGCGGCAGTTTTTGCGATTGAAGTTGTAAATGTAGGTGTCATGCACTTTTCAGCGATTGTACCCTGTGCAGTTTCAGCTATTGTCGGCATAAAACTTACTGAAATACTGGGGGTTTCACCTACAGCATTTTTATTGTCTGGCACACCTGACCTTGACTGGATGTCAGTTTTGAAAGTCAGCACATTGTCAATACTCTGTGCCGTTCTCAGCGTAATTTTCTGTATCACAATGCATAAAACAGAAAAACTTTACTCAAAGTTTCTGCCCAACAGATATATAAGAATAGCTGTTGGCGGTGTGCTGGTTATTCTCCTTACACTTAT
>JAZRQI010000005.1:0-13076 GCA_045649705.1 Acutalibacteraceae bacterium | reverse complement strand
CCTTCCATTGCCTTGGGCATTTCATTGATAGGTGCGGGACAGAAGAGAAGAAGTGCCTTTATGTCAGGGTTTTCCACTGCTACGTTCATTGAAACACCGCCACCCATTGAATGACCTGCAACAATCCACTCACTCATAGGTGCAATTGTTTCTGCAAGTTCTTTCACAAGAGTTTCTCGGGGAACAAAATTGGTGTTTTCATCTTCCCTTGTTGTGTAACCGAATCCAGGCATATCGATAAGAAGACATTCATAACCTTTTGACTGCATTTCCGCTGCCATATTATTCCAGGCATAAGTTGAGCAGACAAAACCGTGAATCATAATTATTCTGCCTTTTGTTTCGCCTTCAGGGAAAAATCTTCTGTAATGAACAGTGTAGTCACCGTATGTAAAAAACTCACTGTTTTCAAAAGGCTTTTCCTGTGTATCTGCTGCCAATGATATTACACCAAACATCATTATAAAACATAATAACAAGCTTAAAAATTTAACTGAATTTTTCATAAAAATTTCCCTTTCTTTCTATGGTAACTAAATTCTATCACATTGACTTGTTAAAATCAAGAACAGTTATGTTTAAATAAAGTGAAGTTGCACATAATTATTCAGGGCAGGTGATATTATGGATAACTTCTATTATGATGACATTGAAGAAAACGAAGATTTTTCTGACGAAAACGAATTCTTTTCCGAAGAGGAAGACAACTATCCTTCAGCAGAAGAATACAACAGAATTCACAGACATAAATACGATTATTTTTAAGCACTCTCTGAGTGCTTTTCTTATTGCAATATTTACCGTTATATGATAAAATATTATTTTAGATAGGAGTGATTAAAATGTACATATTCAAACTCGAATCAGTTCTCAAAGACTACCTTTGGGGTGGTGACAGACTTCTTAAAAAATACGGTTTTAAATCTGACAAAGATATCGCAGCAGAAGCATGGGTTCTCTCCTGCCATAAGGATGGTCCCAGCACAGTTGTAAACGGTGACTTTGCAGGTAAAGAACTCAGGGAAGTTCTCACAGAAGAAATGATGGGTGATAACTGCAAAAAGTTCGACAAATTCCCCATTCTCACAAAACTTATCGATGCAAAGGACAATCTTTCTTTACAGGTGCATCCCTCTGATGAAACAGCAGACAAAGATGCAGGTGAAGAAGGCAAAACAGAATCCTGGTATATTGCCGACTGCGACGAGGGTGCAGAACTTATTTACGGATTCAAGGCAGATATCACAAAAGAAGATTTTATTGAAAGCGTAAACAACGGAACTTTTATCGACAAAGTAAACCGTGTAAAAGTAAAAAAAGGTGAATGCTACCACATCGAAGCAGGTACACTTCACGCTATCTGCAAAGGTATTTTCCTTGTTGAGGTTCAGCAGAATTCAAACACAACTTTCCGCGTTTATGACTACGACCGCGTGGGTGCAGACGGAAAGAAAAGAGAACTTCACGTAGAAAAAGCACTTAAAGTTATCAACTACAATAAACAGGAAACAATTTCTTTCTCAGGTGAAGAAAACACAGACACATATTCAAAGAAGCTTCTGTCAGAATGTGAGTTCTATAACTTCTGCGAAGTTAAAACTCATTCAGAATACAGCGGTGTTGCAGATGAAAAATCATTTGTTTCTTTTGTCTGCATCGAGGGTAACGGCACAATTTCCTGCGATAAAAACTCAGTAGAGTTAAAACCGGGTGACTGTGTGTTTATTCCCGCAAAAACAGGCGCTTTCAATGTACAGGGTGAAATGACACTTCTTGAAACGAGGGTTTATTGATGGCTGTTCTTTCAGCATCAAATCTGAATATGAGTTTCGGAGAAAGTCTCCTTTTTTCAGGGGGAAACTTCGAAATCGGTGACAATGAATCTGTTGGCTTAATCGGAGCAAACGGTGTAGGTAAGACTACCCTTTTCAGGATTATCACAGGTGAAGAAGACGGCTTTGACGGTGACATCATAACAGGTAAAAACACTGTTATCGGATATATGCAGCAGCATGCCTGCCGTGGGTCACAGCTTTCGCTTTACGGTGAAATGATGACTGTTTTCAACCATCTTATGGAAATGGAGAACGAAATTGAAAACCTTTCCAAAAAAATTGATGACGGACAGGAAAACTTAGATGAACTTATTGCAAGACAAGGGTTTCTCACTGAAAAGTTCCAGTCTATGGGAGGACTTACATACAGAAGCCGTGCAAGAGCTACTCTTATAGGTCTCGGCTTTTCGGAAGACGATTTTTACATCCCTGTAGAAAATCTCAGCGGCGGTCAGAAATCAAAGCTTTCACTTGCAAAGCTTCTTTTAAGCGGAGCAAACCTCCTTCTTCTTGACGAACCTACAAACCACCTTGACATCGAAAGTGTGGAGTGGCTTGAAGAATTCCTCCGTGACTTCAAAGGCTCATCAATAATCATTTCCCATGACCGATATTTTCTTGATAAAGTTACTTCAAAAACTCTTGAAATTGAAAATAAAAAAGTTGTTCTGAGAAAAGGTAACTATTCCGTTTCCAGAAAGCAAAAAGAAATTGACTCCCTTACTGTTCAGAGAAACTACGACAACACGATGGCAGAGGTTCACAGAATCGAGGGAATCATCGCACAGCAAAGGCAGTTCAACCGCGAGAAAAACATTAAAACTGCAGAAAGCAAGCAGAAAATGATTGACCGTATGCTTGAAAATCTTGAAACTCCTGATGAAAAACAAGAGGAATTTCATTTCAAATTCACTGCTGAAGAAAAAAGCGGTAATGATGTTCTTTTTATAAGTGATTTACAGAAATCTTTTGATTCAAAAAGACTTTTCAGAAATGTAAACTTCAACCTCTACAAGGGTGACAGAACTTTTCTTCTCGGTCCTAACGGTTGCGGCAAAACAACTCTTCTTAAAATTCTTACAGGCAAAGAAAATGCTGACTTCGGCACATTCAATTTCGGTGCTAATGTTAAAATCGGATACTTTGACCAGAGTCTCGCAGGACTTGACGATTCAAAGACTGCACTTGATGAAATCTGGGATGAACATAAAGATTTCAATGAAACTACGGTCAGAAGTGCACTTGCCATGTTCCTTTTCAAGGGTGAAGATGTTTTCAAAAAAGTGGGTGAGTTAAGTGGCGGCGAAAAGGCTCGTATTGCACTGCTGAAGCTTATGCTGACAGGTGCAAACTTCCTTCTCCTTGACGAACCTACAAACCACCTTGACATCCGTTCCCGTGAGGCGCTTGAAAACGCTCTGCTTTCTTATGGCGGAACAGTTCTTACGGTTTCTCACGACAGATATTTCATCAACAAACTTTCAACAAAAATTGTAAGATTCTATGATGACGGAATAAAAAGTTTTGACGGTAATTACGATGATTACTGCCTTGCAATTGAAAATGAAAAAGCAGTTGTTCAGTCGGTAAAAAGAGAAAAACCTGCTCAGAACGAATATAAACTCCGTAAAGAACTGAAAAGTGAGCAACGTCGTCTTCAGACTGCAATCAGAAAATGTGAAGAAGAAATTGAACAGACAGAACAGAAAATTTCTTCTCTTGAAGAAGATTTGTCTTTGCCTGAAAACAGTTCTGACTACGAAAAAATTTCCGAAATTTCTTCGGAACTTGAAACACAAAAAAATCACCTCGATTCTCTTTTAGAGGAATGGGAAAATCTTTCCGGAAATTTGAGTGAAACCGAGGAAAAAATCATTGCAAACGGTGGCAATGTTTGATATACTGTTGTAAACAAAAATATTATAAATAAATTATGAGAGGTGTTAAAATGAAACCTTACATTTTAAAAAGACATCTTAACAGAGTTCCTACTTTCTATGAGATTGACTCTCCCGAAATTCCCAAGGCTCTGTTTGATGCTGAATGTGTAAAACCTGACCTTACAGATTTCCCCCTCCCCCTGCCCTCAAAGAAAAAGGACTACACTTGCTTCGTGAAAACTGATGACGGTGCGGAATGGTACGGTGCTGTAACAGGTCTTACAAGATACGATAAAGATGCTGAACGTATGGAAGACAAAGTTATGTACTTTGCTGCTGACAGACATCTTAACGACAACAAAGTTGAAAGACTTCTTGCTGACGGTAACTCAGTATGGGTTAAAACTGAAACAGGCGTTGTACATATTGAATTTGTGGAATACAGCACAGATGAAAAAGCAAACGTTCTTCTTCAGGAAACACTTGATATCGTTGACAGACGCGGTATGGTAAGTCAGAGAAGACTTGAAAAAGCACGTGACCTTTCTTCAAAATTCTATGATAACGAATGCGATAACGACGGTGGATTCACCGGTGCTTATGCAGTAGGTGAACTTTTCCACTATGCTACTCTTGTAAGAGAAAAAGGCGCTGATGACCCCGAAACTCTCAGAATCAAAGAAGTTGCTACAAGAGCTTGTGAAGCTTGTCTTCTTCTTTTCTATGTTCCCGGCAGAGGCGACGGATTCTTTGCAAGAACATATATGTGTGCTGATGAAAGACTTCCCGATGATGGTCTTTTCTTCAAAAGAAAAGGTGACTATGCATATCTCAGAGATTCAAGTTATGCAAAACATCTGGATGTATTAGGTGCAAAATCTTATTGTGGTACACCTATTCCCGAAAGACTCAGACACCTTTACACTGATTTAGGCTACACAGAAGATGACCTTCTTTACAAAGCTGATACATCAAGTGACGAAGTTACACTTCAGTATCTTATGCTCAGATATGCTCACGAAATCCTCGGTCCCGTTGACCCTGAACTTGATGAAATCATCAAGGAAACAATGAAGAGAACAACATATCATTTCATTGACAACGGCTATCAGATGGTTGACTTCCACGGTGGTCCCACAGCATGGGCAAAATGGAACCTTGACTACTTCAATTCAGAAATGGGTTGGTCAGACGGTGCTCTTAACGCTGCAGAAATGATGTTCTATCTTAAAGCTACAGACCTTGTTCTCGGCGGTGACGACAAAATCAAAGCAGCACTTGAAGAAGTTTATTCTCTCGGTTATCGCGAACTTGCAACAAAGCATTATGAAAGATTCTATAAAGCAAGTATGGCAAACGAATACGATTTAAGAGAAGATATGATGTATGGTGACCATATGCTTGCAGTTGTTTCTTTCTGGCAGCTTTGCGACCTTGAAAAAGATGAGGAATATCTTGAAAAGTGGAAGAAAGGCTTCAGAAGCTGGAGAACAACTCTTGAAAAAGAACATTCACCCTGCTATGATTTCGCATATGCACTCGCAACAGGTGATGAAATAAATATGGAAAGAATCGCAGACTTCATCTATCGTTGTCCGCCCTCACGTCTTGCATCAGGTGTTACAATTGACAGAAAAGACTACCCCATGCAGACACGTTTCAGCGGTACAACTAAAGAACTTTCATCACTTCTCCCTGCTGACGAAAGATTCATTGCAAAATATGACAGAAACCCCATGGCATACTGTGCAGAAGATTCAGGCGGTATGTACTGTGTTGAAAGTTGTTTTGTTTATACTTTCGCATACTGGACAGGACGTTATTTTGGACTTATTAAAGGAGAAGAATAATGAAAAACTATACACTTGCTGTCTTGAAGGCAGATAAAAACAACATCTCCGGAAGTTTTGCAAAAGCAATTGCTTTCCTTGAAAAAAACGAGACAAACAAACTCAATGCATTCTATGCAAGCGATTATAAATTCATCAAGAAAAACGAGCCCGAAACTTTCGAAAAAGCAAAAGCTCTTGTAGAAGCAAACAGACTTCAGCCTCTCGGCGCTTGGTGGAATGATAGCACAGAAGAAAGAATCTCTGATGAAAATATGGCAAGAAACACTCTTTACTCACAGAAATTCTTTATGAAAAACTTCGGTAAAGTTTTCCGTACAGGTTACGGTAAAAAGTTCACAAATCCCCTTGCTGCTGAAATCCTCTTCCGTTCAAGAATCAACTGTTATGTTGAAGAAGATGCAGATGCAAAAACAGAGTTTTACTGGCTTGACACTAAAAACCTCAACCGTATTCTCGGTACATCCACAAAGGCACTCAACTTCAAATCTGTTGATGAAGTAACAGACAATGATGATACAATTACTTTTGATGAATATTTCCACGAATTTTACAACAACCTTGAAGATGTTGACGTAATCGCTGATATTGATTATTCTGAATCAGCAAAGGAAACTGAAACAGAAAAACTCCTTCTTCAGTGCGAAGTTCTCGACGTTGTAAATGTTGTAAGAAACGGTGCAGAAAGCAAAATCAAAGAAATCAACAAGACCTGGAAAGCTCTTCTTTCAGGATGCTCCTGTGCAGACGAGAAAGCAGAAGCAATTGCAGATGAACTTAAAAATATTGAAGTTTGTGCTGCTGATATTTTCGAAACAACAAGCGAAACCGCTGAACTTCTTGCTCTTAAAAAATGCTGCAAAAACAGCGACAAGGTTGTTCTTAGAATCAGACAGACTGCTCCTGTCAGCGAAAAAATCGTTGTTAAATCAAAGATTCTCGATGCTTGTTTCTGGGTTGACATTGAACCCTATGAAATCCGCTCATTCATCATCGACAGCGAAGGCGTTGCCGTAGAATCAAACATTATTGAAAACATTGATATATGAGTGATACATACAAAAAACCCCGTTCCTGAGGAACGGGGTTTTAACATTTCTGTTTAATTATTTAACAGCTTCAAGTTCTCTGATTGCATCTCTGATGTTTGAATCTGCAATTGTTTCACCTGTAAGGTCCTCAATTGCATCTTCAACTGCATCTGCATAATCATCAACGAGCTTTTTGTCTGCTTTGTAATCTGAATATTTTTCATATTCTTTTTCGTACTTGTCCATTGTTGTTTCTGCAATGTCAAGGTAAGTTTTTGCAGCGTTAAGCTGTTTCTTTGCATTTTCTACAAGAGTTGCTTTCTTTTCTGCATTTGTAAGTGATTCTTCAAGAAGGTTTGCTGCATTTTTTGCTGCCTCAATACCTGTTTTTGAGTTTTCTTCAATCACTTTGATGTCTGCGTCATAAGCAAGTTCGGGGCAGTTAACTTTAAGTTCTGCAGAAACTGCATATCTGGGATGTTCGACTTTAAGAACACCTGTACCTGCCTTTACTCTTGAAACGGTGAGAACAAGTGTTTCGTCATCTGACTTTTTCTCGTTAATTTCATAAGAGAACACTGCATCAGGATCTTCGTTAAGCTTTCCGTTTACATAGATTGCAGGTTTATCACTTTCTTCAAAGTTTGCAAGTGAAAGACTTACATCAAATGTTTCATAATAATCATTGAATGTGATTTCTGTGGGATTGAAAGCAATTTCAGGAACAGTTACAAGGTTAATAACCCTGAGGTTTGTTGCTGATTTACTTGAAGTTGTTTTGCCGTTTACAGTCTTGTAAGATTTTACTGTGTAGTAGTAAAGTTTGCCTTCTTCTGCTGTTGTGTCAACAACACCAAGTTTGTTTACGCTTGTCGGCTGAGCAATCTTTGTCCATGTTTTTGAACCGTCTTCGCGTCTGTAAATTGAGTAACCAAGTACGCCTGGAACTTTATCGTATGTAAGATAAATTCCGTCTTCCTTAACGAGAGCCTTGAAGTTCTGAGGAGGTGTAACACCGCTGATAACTCTCTTGCTCACTGCTGAAGATGCACTGTAATAAGTTTTGTTGCCGATTGTTCTGAATGCTTTGAAGCAATAGTAATATGTGTCGCCGATATTTACTTTTGTATCAATATACTGACCTGCTTTACCGCTGTTGATTGTAGCGATTCTTGTCCAGGTATCTTTTTTGCCTGTAAGGCTGCGGTAGATTGCAAAGCCTGATGCGTCACCTCTTGTCTTCCACTGCATAACAACACCTTTACCCATATTGCTGATGAGTGAGAATGAGGGTTTTGCAAGAGTTGTTGTTACAAGAAAATCTCCTGCACTCTTTGTGAGATATTCTGTTTTTTCAGCATCGTTTGCCTTGTAATATGCTTTGATTGTGTAGTAATAAGAGGTGTTGGGTTTTACAGTTTTATCTGTATATGATTCAGCACCTGCTTTTGTCACACCAATTCTTGTCCATTTAGCACCGGTCTTTACATCTTTTCTGTAAACAAGAATTTTGAAATCTTCATCTTCGTATTCAAAATCAATTTTCACAGAGTCGATTGTGGGACTGATTTTTGTCACTTCGGGTTTCCAGATTGGAGTAATTGCTTTGCTTGCAGCAACCGCAAAAACTGAAAATGCTGTTATGAGTACCAAAACAACACTAATAACTGAAAGTATTTTTTTCTTCATAATGACATCTCCTTTAATATTTTTTCTGTTTTGTTATTGTAACACACAAAAACATCTTTTTTCAATAGTTTTTATGTTATTTAAGTTTTTGGATAATAACGTTAAGATAGCCGATTATCTGAGCCATCATAGGACCGTCAAGTGAATCAACGTTTATGAAGTCACTTATCATTGCAGCGAACTTTGAAAGAGAACTTATAAGCTCATCATCATTGCTGTATTCAGCATATTTTTCTGCAAGTTCTCCTGCTTTTTCAAGAAGCACTGATGCTTCTTTGATTTTTTCCACTGCCTGAGAAATAAGCTGTGCCTTTTCAATTTCAGTTATATCTTCTTTCTGTGAAGCAGTCAGAAGTTCAAGTGCATCACTGAAAATACCATAGGCCTGAGCCATATAATCTTTTGCAAGAATATAATCATCATCAAGGTCAAGTTTTGCTGCATAAACAGGAATCATAACCTCTGCATCAGGATTGCTTTCATAGTAAATTCTCAGCCATGTATCACCGGGGCCTACTCTTGTGACAGTAAGGTCAATAGTGTTTCCGTTCCATTTACCCCAAGTGCCTGCTGCCACCAACTTATCTTCAATTTCAAATTTGAGTGTATCGTATTTAGGAGCACCGTCAACGTAGATTCTTATAACCTGTTTTTCAAGAAGTTCGCTGAAAATAATTTCTCCTACGGATACGTCAATTGTAAGAACACCGATTTTACCTACTGCAGGAACAGACTGTGCACCTGCACTGTATACTGTCTTGCCGTTTACTGTTTTGTAGGATTTTACAGTGTAGTAATATTTCTTACCTGCTTCAACTGTTTTGTCAAGATACTGGAGTTTGTTAACACTCTTCTGTGTTGCGATGCGTTTCCAGTTACTCTGACCTGCATCTCTTCTGTAAATTGCATAGCCCTGTGTTCCGGGAACTTTGCTGTAACTAAAAAGAACACCTTTTGAAGTTGATTCTGTTTCAAGTGTTTCAGGAACTGCAACATCACTGATTACTTTCTTATAAATCTTAGAAATGTCGCTGTAATAGTTCTTGCCGTTTACTGTTTTGTAAGTTTTGAAGCAATAGTAATAAGTTTCACCGATATTCACCTTTGTATCGATAAACTGACCCGCTTTGTTGCTCTTGATTGTAGCAATTCTTGTCCAACTGCCTTTTGCTGCCGTGGGACTGCGATATAAAGCGAAACCTGTAGCATCTTTTCTTTCTGCCCACTGCATAACAACGCCTGTACCGCAGTTGCTGATAAGTTTATAATCAGGTTTTGCAGGAACTATTTTAATTTTATAGTCACCGCTGCTCTTTGAAAGATATTTTGTGCCGTCTTCTGCCTTATAGTAAGCCTTTACTGTATAATAGTAAGTTTTTTCAGGCTTTACTGTTTTGTCTTTGTATGCTGTTGCATCAGGCTTTGTAGTGCCGACTCTCGCCCATTTAGCACCGTCTTTTGCATCTTTTCTGTAAACAAAGAATGTTACGGGTACATCTTCTTCATCTTCGTAAGTCCATTTGATTGTAACTGATGCACAGTCTGTCGTAACTGAAGTTACACGTGGACGTGTGAGTTGAAGTGCACTGACAGATATTCCTGCAAAAGAAGACAGAACAACTGCAAGTACAAGAACCATACTTATAACTGAAAAAATTCTCTTTTTCAAAACGTCATCTCCTTTGAATTATTTTTTCATAATGGTATTATACCATATATTTGAGTAAAAGGTAAATAAATACTATAAAAGTTTATAAAAATTTCTTAAATTGTACTGCTCTCAGGTAAGCCTCACCTACATAATCAGAAAAGTTCATACCCTGATAGCGGTCGTGAGCATTTCTTTCAGGCTTGTTTGTGCTTACAAGTTCAAATGTAATACACTGAGGACAAGTAGATTTTTTGAGTCTCTCAGCTATTTTCTCCCAGTCTGCAATACCGTCAAAGGGCAGAAGATGTAAATCGTCATACCAGGTCTTTATTTTTTCATCTTTCATACCCAGATTATCGTTAAGGTGAGTTGCAATCAATCTGTCACCGTAAAGTGACAGCATATCACGGCTGAAATTGTAACACATTTCATGTCCCGAATCAAAACAGAATCCTACATTGTCAAGATCTTTACATTTTTCAAGAACTGCACCGAGATATTCCTCGCCCTCTGTATTTTCAAAGGCGACTTTTATTCCTTTTTCTTTTGCATATTCGCAAAGACTTCTGAAACGTTTTGCACCATCTTCGTTGGGAGTGCACCTTTCCATTCCGATAATTACATGACAAATGAGCAAATCAACACCGATTTTTGCACACTTATCAACGCAACTTTTAAGTTCGTTAATAACTTCATCTGCCTCTTCTTCCGTTCCTTCCCAGACAATATGCATCTTACCGAAAGGTGCGTGGACAGACTGGTAAATCAGATTTTCCTCTTTTGCAATTGACGAATATTTTTCTAAGTTTTCAAGAGTATCGTCATCTGTAAAAAAGCCGTCAAAACCCGCTTTTTTAATGAGTCTTATCTGCTCTTCCACAGGAATATCAAAACCCATTCCTGTTCCTAAACAAAGTTTGTAATCCATAATTTCTCCTAAAAACAAAGGCAGGTATAAAATACCTGCCCTTTTTGAATATTTGTTGTTAATTAGTGAGTGTGTCCTTCGTGTACGATAACTTCAACTGCTGTTGACATATTTGTTGAAAGTGCTTTTCTGCCTTCAGCTGCTTTAACTTCAATGGGTGCACCTGCAACTGCACCGTCTTTAAGGAAGAAAATTGTGTTAAGGAAGTCACCGCTTGTTGCAACGATAACCTGGTCATAAGTTACTTTATCACCTGAGAAAATTGCAACTTTATCTGTTGTGTAGTTGATTTCTACACAAGAAGCGCTTTTCTTCATCTTCTCGAAGTCTGCTTTTGTATCAACAACTTTAAGTGTATCGTGGATAACACAGTCGTTAAGAGCTGCTGTTGCAGTCATAATTTTTGTTTCGCCTTCTTTGTAAGCTACTTTCTTACCTTTTGTCCACACGTTCATTGTTGCGATGTGTGAAAATCTTGTTTCTGCATTAACCATGGGAGAAGTTGTTGTTTCTGCTACTGTTGTTTCAGCAGATGTTGTTGTTTCTTCTTCACCGTTACCGCCACAAGCAGCAAAAGCAAAAACCATAAGACCTACCATAAGAATTGCTATAAACTTTTTCATAAAAAAATACTTCCTCTCTTTTTATTACCAATATTATATCATAAATAAAGATAAAGTCAAGTTTATACGTTAAATCTGAAGAGAACGATGTCTCCGTCTTTCATAACGTATTCTTTACCTTCACTTCTGACTAAACCTTTATCCTTACAAGCTGCCATTGAACCGTTAGCTGTAAGGTCTTCAAAAGAAACAACTTCTGCGCGGATAAATCCTCTTTCAAAGTCGCTGTGGATTTTACCTGCTGCCTGAGGTGCTTTGGTGCCTTTTTTAATTGTCCATGCACGTACCTCAGGTTCACCTGCAGTAAGATAAGAAATAAGACCGAGCAAATCGTAGCTTCTCTGGATAAGAAGGTCAAGACCGCCTTTTTCAATGCCAAGGTCTGCAAGGAACATTTCTTTTTCTTCTTTATCAAGAGATGCTATTTCTGCTTCAAGTTCTGCACAGATAGGAAGAACCTGAGAGCCCTCAGCTTCAGCAATTTTAAGAACCTCACCGTAATATTTGTTGTTTTCGATCCCGTTAACAAAATCGTCTTCGCCCATATTACAAGCGTAAATAACAGGCTTAAGAGTAAGAAGTGCAACTGATGAAAGAATTTCTTTTTCCTCATCATCGCATTCAATACTTCTTGCCAGTTTGCCGTTTTCCATTTCAGAATAAGCACGTTTGAGGAAATCAACTTCCTTTGCAAGTGACTTGTCGCCTTTCATTGCCTTTGTGCTTCTGTCGATTCTTCTTTCCATCATTTCCATATCTGAGAAAAGAAGTTCAAGGTTGATTGTTTCGATATCTCTTGCAGGGTTAACGTCACCATCAACGTGCATAATATCATCATTCTCAAAACATCTTACAACGTGGATAACTGCATCAACTTCACGGATATGTGAAAGGAACTTGTTTCCGAGACCTTCACCCTTTGATGCACCTTTTACAAGACCTGCGATATCAACAAATTCAATCATTGCAGGAGTTGTTTTCTGGGGGTTATACATTTCTGTAAGCTTATCAATTCTTTCATCAGGCACTGCAACAACGCCAACATTAGGTTCAATTGTACAGAAAGCATAGTTTGCTGACTGTGCGCCCGCATTTGTAATGGCATTGAAGAGTGTGCTTTTTCCTACGTTAGGAAGTCCTACTATACCGAGTTTCATTAAACTGTCTCCTTTGTTTTCTACAATACACCTAATTATATATTAAACTGAAAAATTTCGCAACGGTTTTTCAAAAAATAACTCCTAAAAATATTGTACAGAATCACATTTTAGTGTATAATAGATTGAATACGTATGAAAGCAGGTGCAAAACCTTATGAAAAATATACTTGTTACCGGCGGTGCAGGATTTATCGGCAGTAATTTTATTTTCTACATGTTCAGAAAACATCCCGATTACAGAATTGTCTGCGTGGATGCACTGACTTATGCAGGTAATCTTCACACTCTTGAAAGCATTCTTGATAAAGAAAACTTCCGTTTTGTAAGAGCAGATATCACTGACAGAAAAGCGATTTTTGCCCTCTGTGAAGAAGAAAAATTCGATGCAATTGTCAACTTTGCTGCTGAAAGCCACGTTGACCGTTCAAT
>JAZRQI010000004.1:0-5934 GCA_045649705.1 Acutalibacteraceae bacterium | reverse complement strand
CAATTGCAGCAGTTACTCCAAGAGGTATCAGCCTTATCACTCATAAGAAAATGACACTTGAAGAAAAAGCAAACCACTATGACGAAATGGCAGTGAAATATTTCACAAGAAACGAAGGATACCAGGTTGACAGAATCCTCCGCAAATACGGGGATTTAGAGTCAGGTTGGCTTCCCAATTCAGACAATGACGGACTTTTTACAGGTCTTTACTGTGCAAGTCAGTGTTTCCGCTATGCAGTGACAGGGGATAAGAAAGCAAAAGAAAATGCGAAAAGAGCAGTTGATGCAATGATTATCCTCACTGAAATCACAGGCAAATCAGGCTTCACCGCAAGAGCAACAAGACACTCTTTTGAAGAAAACTTTATGACAGGTGTAAGGGAAGAATGGCACGTTTGCGAAGATAATCCCGATATGGAATGGCTCGGTGAAACATCTTCTGACGAAATGACAGGTCACTATTTCGCTTACGGTATCTATTATGACCTTGTGGCAGATAAAAAAGAAAAAGAAAGAATTGCAGAGGTTGTAAGAAAAATCACAGACCATATCCTTGAAAACAACTTCCATCTATGTGACATTGACGGAGTTCCCACAACTTGGGCAAATTGGGAGCCTGAACTTCTCAACAACGATGACAGATGGTTCTATGAAAGAGGCACAAACTCACTTGAAATACTCTCATTCCTGAAAACTACATATCACGTAACAGGTGACGAAAAATATAACGAAGTCTTCAATATGCTTATAAAGAAGCACCACTATGCAATGAACTGCATCCAGTATAAGGTTGAAGACGGTCACGTTGCACACATCGACGACCAGCTTGACTTTATCAATATTTATCCGCTTCTTGTTTACACTGACAGTGAAGCACAGAAAGAGATTTTCAAAATGGGTCTTACACACCATTGGCAGTATGAAAGAGTTGAGCGTTCACCCTTCTTCAATATTGTTTACGGTTCAACTACAAACAACTATTGCGACATTGAAAATGCTGCAAAATCACTTTCAGAAATGAACCTTGACCTTATCAGATGGCCTGTATTCAACAGCTACAGAAAAGATATTGTCTGGGATACAGAGCAGGAAGAAATGGGTATTCCTGCACAGCTTAAATATCCTGTTGAGTATTCATCAAGAGTGCTTGTGAATTATGACGGCAATCAGTTTGTCTGTGACTCAGGTGCAGAGGAATTTGTTGAAATCAACAGTAAGGTTGTAAACCGTACTGCAACGCTTCCCGGTACAGGTGATAACGGAACTCGTGCAATGATGCCCTATAACTACCTGCTTCCTTATTGGATGGGTAGATTCCACGGACTTCTTGGTGACTAAAATCAAAATCCCTTCTGTATTGTCAGAGGGGATTTTTCATTGAAAAAATATCAATTGAATATTGAGATTCCTTTTTTCTTATGGTAGAATATAATCGAATAGTAATGGCAAAGGAGTGACTTTGTTTGGAAAAGATTATTGTTGCAGACGATGAGGCAAGAATCAGACGTCTTGTGTGTGATTTCCTGAAAAAAGAAGGTTATGAACCTATTGAGGCAGATGACGGCGACGTAGCACTTGAGATTTTCAGAGAAAATCCTGATACTGCCTTGCTCATAGTGGATATTATGATGCCGAATATGGATGGCTGGGCGCTTTGCCGTGAAATCAGAAAAACCTCAGGTGTTCCCATTATTATGCTTACTGCAAGAAGTCAGGAGTTTGACGAGCTTATGGGCTTTGAAGCAGGTGCAGACGATTATGTTACAAAACCTTTCAGCCCTGCAGTTCTGATGAAACGTGTTGAACTTCTTATCAGACGTGCATCCATTTCACCTAATACTTACAAAAATTGCAGAGCAGTAGGTTCGCTTATAATTGACGAAGATGCACACGAGGTTTCCGTTGAAAATAAAACTGTCAGCCTCGCTCTTAAAGAATACAGTATTCTCCTTAAACTTGCATCAATGCCGGGCAGGGTTTTCACAAGGGAACAACTCCTTGATGATATATGGGGTTATGACTATGTTGGTGACGTCAGAACAGTTGACTCTCACGTTGCACGTTTGCGTACCAAACTTGGTGATTGGGGAAACAGACATCTTAAAACAGTTTACGGTACAGGATATAAAATTGAGGTAAATGAATGAAAATCTTACCATTTTCAAAAAGACAGTATAAAAGTCTGATGCTGCAGTTGTTTTTGCAACTGCTGACAATCGTGCTTTTTATGGTGGCATTTCTGCTTATTATCAACTCTACTTTTATTGAAACAATGTACTATGTAAGGGCACAGACTTCAATGAGCCGTACAGTGCAGGAGGTTGATGAGATAGAGTCCAGGAACAGTAATTTTCTCGACGAAATAGAAAAAGTAGAAAACAAAGGTACAACATATATTGAGATTTTTCAGGGCTCTTCGGACAAACTTGTTTACAGTACAGTTATGAATGACCTGATTAAACATACAACGTATGACAATGAAGAAAGCGTTCAGATGTTTGCAGGTATGACAAATGCCAAGAAAATCACTGTTCAGAGCAAACTTTATACTACCGATACAGGTGTTTACTATATCGGCAAAGAAGATTCGAATAATATGGAGTATTTTGTTTGTCAGTCAAAACTCAGTGCCGGAGATACTATAAAAATCTATACTCAGCGTAATGTTATTGAGTCGAATGCGGAATATACATCGGACATTATCCGTATTGTAATCTGTGTTGTAGGCGTAGCGCTTATGATAGCCTTCTTTATATATGCCTGGTTGTTCACAAGACCTATGATTGAAATGAACGACGTTACAAAACGAATGTCAAAAATGGATTTCTCTCAGAAATGTGTTACCAAATCCACAAACGAATTGGGACAGTTGGCATCGAGTATCAATTCAATGTCTGATTCACTTGCTCAGGCTATGGGTGATTTGCAGGAGAAAAACAGACAACTTGAAATTGATATTGAGCACGAACACAAAATGGAAAAATCACGTAAAGAATTTGTTTCCAATGTTTCTCATGAACTGAAAACACCTATCGCGATTATTCAAGGATATGCCGAGGGACTTAAATTAGGAATCAGTGATAATCCTGAGGATAACGAGGAATACCTTGATGTTATCATTGAAGAGTCAAAGAAAATGAACGACATCGTTCTCGATTTGCTCGAACTTTCCTACTATGAAAGCGGAAGCTATAAACTCAATGAAAGTGAATTTTCTCTGAACAGTCTGATTGACGATTATGTTCAGGCACAGAAAATGCTTCTTTCCGAAAAGGGGATAGACCTTGAGGTTTCAATTCCTGAAAATATGATTGGTTTTGCAGATGAATCAAAAATAGGAATGGTGCTTAACAATTATTTCTCAAATGCAGTTTCACATTGCGAGGGTGAAAAGAGAATTGTTATTACCGCAAAAGAAATAAACGGAATTTATCGTATAAGTGTTTTCAATACAGGCAAGAATATTTCTGATGATGTTATTGAAGAAATGTGGAACAGTTTCTATCGCGGAGATAAGTCACGTCACAGAAAAGAGGGCAGATTCGGTATCGGTCTTTCCATTGTTGCTGCAATCCAGGATATGCACGGTATGTCATACGGTTGCCAAAACAGGGAAGGCGGTGTGGAATTCCTGTTTGATGTAAAAAAATATGTTAAAGATTTGACAATGTAATTGACAATTATTGTAAAATAATATATAATTAGTTGTTATTAAAATGAAAGGAGAATGGTTAAATGAACTATTCACATGAAGTTGAAAAAATGTGCATGGTAGCAAAAGGTCCTCACCATGGTCCCGCTCCTATTCCTGAAGAAGGAAAATGGGTAAAGGCTTATGAAATCAAAGACATTTCAGGTCTTTCACACGGTATCGGTTGGTGCGCACCCCAGCAGGGCACATGTAAGCTTACTCTTAACATCAAAGAAGGTATTGTTGAGGAAGCTCTCGTTGAAACAATCGGTTGCTCAGGTATGACTCACTCTGCAGCTATGGCAGCAGAAATTCTCCCCGGTAAGACACTCCTTGAGTGCCTTAACACAGACCTTGTTTGCGACGCTATCAACGTTGCTATGAGAGAAATCTTCCTTCAGTTTGTATATGGCCGTACACAGTCTGCATTCTCAGAAGACGGTCTCCCCGTAGGTGCAGGTCTTGAAGACCTTGGTAAAGGTCTCCGTTCACAGGTTGGTACAATGTTCTCAACAAACGCAAAAGGCGTTCGTTACATGGAAATGGCAGAAGGCTATGTTACAAGAATGGCTCTTGATGCTAACGACCAGGTTATCGGTTACGAATTCGTAAAAGTTGGTAAGATGCTTGAAGACATCCGTCACGGCAAAACTCCCGATGAAGCATACAAAGCAAACATCGGCAGCTACGGTCGTTTCGCAGATGCTGCTAAGTACATCGATCCCAGAGAAGAATAATATCATATAAGGAGGACATGAAAAATGGCTAACGAAGTTAGATTTGAAGGCAAAGAAAGAAGAATGGCCAAAATTGAAAAATGTCTTGCTGAGTATGGTATTGCCAGCTTGGAAGACGCACGTGCACTCTGCCTTGAAAAAGGCATTGACGTAGAAGCAATCGTTAAAGGTGTTCAGCCTATCGCATTTGAAAATGCTGTTTGGGCATACACACTCGGCGTTGCTCTTGCACTTAAATCAGGCATCACAGCAGCAAGTGAAGCAGCAGCAACAATCGGTAAAGGCCTCCAGGCTTTCTGTATCCCCGGTTCAGTTGCAGAGCAGAGAAGCGTTGGTCTCGGCCACGGTAACCTCGCTGCTATGCTTCTTGATGAAAATACAAAATGTTTCGCATACCGTGCAGGTCACGAATCTTTTGCAGCAGCAGAAGGTGCTATCGGTATTGCAAGAACAGCAAACAAAGTTCGTAAAGAACCCCTCAGAGTTATCCTCAACGGTCTTGGTAAAGACGCTGCGATGATTATCTCAAGAATCAACGGTTTCACATATGTTGAAACAGAATATGATTTCTTCACAGGCGAACTTAAAATCGTTAACACAACACCTTACTCAGACGGTGAAAGAGCACTTGTTCGTTGCTTCGGCGCAAACGATGTTCTTGAAGGCGTTGCAGTTATGAAACACGAAGGCGTTGACGTTTCTATCACAGGTAACTCAACTAACCCCACTCGTTTCCAGCACCTCGTAGCAGGCACATACAAGAAGTATGCTATGGAAAACGATGTTAAATATTTCTCAGTTGCATCAGGTGGCGGTACAGGTCGTACACTCCATCCCGATAACGTTGCAGCAGGTCCTGCATCTTACGGTCTTACAGACTCAATGGGTCGTATGCACGGTGATGCTCAGTTTGCAGGTTCTTCATCAGTTCCCGCACACGTAGAAATGATGGGACTTATCGGTGCAGGTAACAACCCCATGGTTGGTATGACAGTTGCTTGCGCAGTTGCTGTTGAAGAGGCAATGAAATAAAGGCTTCTCAGCATTCAGGCTGTGAATTACAAATTTAATCATTGATAAAAAGTTAGACACATCATTTGACGAGATTAACGTCATGATGTGTCTAATGTTTTTTCAAAATAAAGCCAAGAGGGAATCAAGTTTTTATGAAGAAATTATCAATGGTTAGTCAAGTTTCTATCACCTTTGAACAAGGTTGTGATAGGTATCTCCTCAACTGCAAACAGCGAAATCTGCGGCAAGGCACAATCAATCATTATAAACAGAGTTATACTCAGTTTTACAGATACTTTGACCGCAATATGCCGCTCAGCGAAATCACCGAACAGGTGTATAAAAATTATGTTGTTTATCTTTGTAGCTCTCTCGATAATGACGTGAGTGTAAATTCATATCTGCGTGATTTGATTACCACTTTTCACTTCTGGATGAACGAAGGGTACATTCCGCATTTCAAGATGCAGGCGATAAAAGTTGATAAGCA
>JAZRQI010000003.1:0-2858 GCA_045649705.1 Acutalibacteraceae bacterium | reverse complement strand
ACTGGGTATAAAAGTTCTTTTTGAAGAAGTGAAAACTTTAAAGAAAGAAAAGAATTTTATAATAAATAATCACCAGGCTGAAAATGTAATAGTTTCCTGTGGCGGATGTTCTTCACCCTCTCAGGGCAGTGACGGTTCAGGCTTTAAACTGATGAAAAATCTGGGTCACAGTATAACTCCTCTGTCGCCATCTCTTGTTCAGATTACAACAGACACACGTTTCACGAAACTGCTTAAAGGTGTGAGAGTAAAAGGTAAGCTGACACTTTGGGACAAGGACAGAAATATGGGTGAGTCAGAGGGTGAAATCCTTTTTGCAGACTACGGTCTGTCAGGCATTGCAACTATGGATTTGTCAAGATTTCTGGCAAAACTCAGAATCACCGACAACACAAAAGTCAGTCTTGATATGGTAACAGAAATGACGGAAAGTGATATTGTTTCCTACCTTTCCGACAGACAGAAGTTAAATCCTTTGCTTGAATGCGAAAATCTCCTTACAGGTATTCTGCCAAAGGCTGTGGGTAAGGTTGTTATTAAAAAATGCAATATTTTCCCCGGTGAAAAAGCAGAAAATCTGAGAAAAAAAGATTTTAAAAATATTGCAAAAAGCCTTAAATCATTTGAGTTCAAAGTTACGGGAACAAAGGGTTATGAGTTTTCTCAGGTCACATCAGGTGGTGTGGATTTGAGTGAGGTTGACAAAGAAACCCTGATGTCAAAAAAGGTCAGAGGACTTTATCTCTGCGGTGAAATTCTGGATGTTGACTCACGTTGCGGAGGCTTCAATCTTCATTGGGCAGTAAGCTCTGCAAGGCTTGTGTCCCTTCTGAAAGGAAATTAAGATGTTAAGAATAAATTCAGTTAAAATGCCTCTTGAGAGTGAGGACCGCGATCTGAGAAATGCGGTTGCGAAAACCCTCAGAGTTAAAAATGAAGATATAGATTTTGTCAGAGTTTTCAAACGCTCAGTTGACAGCCGTGACAAGGAAAATATTTTCTTTGTTTATTCGGTGGATGTTGGCGTTAAGAATGAAGAAAAGATTCTGAAAAAATGCTCATCAAACAAAAATGTTCTTGAAATAAAAGAGTTTGAATATGTTCTGCCTGAGAATAAGAGAAAGAGTACTCTCAGACCTGTTGTTGCAGGTTTCGGCCCTGCCGGTATGTTTGCGGCATTGACTCTTGCCCGTTCAGGACTGAAACCTCTTGTTCTTGAAAGAGGTAACGACGTTGACACAAGAACAAAAGATGTAAGTGTTTTCTGGACGGAAAGAAAACTCAACACAGAGTCAAACGTTCAGTTCGGTGAGGGCGGTGCAGGTACTTTCTCTGACGGTAAACTGACAACAGGTATAAAAGACCCTCTTTGCAGACACTGTCTTAATGAACTGGTTTCACACGGTGCACCTGAGGATATTCTCTACAATGCGAAACCTCACATCGGTACTGATAAGTTGGTGTCTGTTGTTAAAAATATAAGAAAAGAAATCATTTCTCTCGGCGGTGAAATTCTTTTCGGTGCAAAGCTGACTGATATCATCGTTTTCAACGGAGTTATTCAGGGTATCACCTACACTCAGAACGACAGAAGTTTTGATTTTGAAACAGATACGCTTGTTCTTGCAGTAGGACATTCTGCGAGAGATACAATAACAATGCTCTACAACAAGGGTATCAAAATGATGCAGAAAGCATTCTCTGTAGGTGCGAGAATTGAGCATCCCAGAGAATTTATCGATAAAGCACAGTACGGCTCTTTTGCAGGACACCCGAAACTTGGCGCGGCTGACTACAAAATGGCTTGTCATCCACCCCACGGCAGAGGTGCATACACATTCTGTATGTGTCCCGGCGGCACAGTTGTCGCATCTTCCTCAGATGAGGGTGGAGTTGTTGTAAACGGTATGAGTGAATTTGCCCGTGACGGTGAAAACTCAAACTCAGCACTCCTTGTAGGTATTGAGCCTGAAGATTTCCCTGATGACAACCCACTTTCAGGATTTGTTCTTCAGAGAGATATTGAGGAAAAAGCCTTCTTCCACGGCGGAAGTAACTACGCTTCTCCCGCACAGCTGGTAGGGGACTTCCTTGAAGACAGAAAGTCAACTAAATTAGGTTATGTTAAACCCACTTGCCCAACAGGTGTAGAGTGTGCAGATTTAAGACAGGTTCTGCCGAAGAAAGTAACAGACACACTTTCAGATGCACTTCTTAAAATGAACAACATGCTCAAAGGCTTTGCAATGCCTGAGGCAGTTCTCACCGGCGCAGAAACCAGAAGCTCATCTCCTGTCAGAATCATAAGAGACGAGTTTTTCCAGACAAACGTCAGCGGACTTTTCCCCTCAGGTGAGGGTGCAGGTTATGCAGGCGGAATCGTTTCTGCCGCAGTTGACGGAATAAAATGCGCTCACGCAGTGCTTAATGATGAATCATAAAGGTTGATGAAAATGGAAACTAAAAGAATTGTTGTTAAAGTGGGAACATCAACTCTCACTCATAAAACAGGCAGACTCAACATCAGACGCGTTGAACAGCTTGTAAAAACTCTTGCTGACCTGCAGAATGCAGGAAATCAGATTATGCTTGTTTCAAGCGGTGCAATCGGTCTTGGTATGAGCAAGTTGGGTATGACCGTAAGACCTACCGACACTCCCACAAAACAGGCTTGTGCTGCAGTAGGTCAGTGCGAACTGATGTATCTTTACGATAAACTTTTTTCAGATTATTCCCTGAATGTATCACAGATTCTGCTTACAAAATACGTTCTTCTTGAAGACAGAAAAAAGAACGTTGAAAATGCAGTTGAAAGACTTCTTGAGCTTGGGACAATCCCTGTTGTCAACGAAAATGAC
>JAZRQI010000002.1:0-1743 GCA_045649705.1 Acutalibacteraceae bacterium | reverse complement strand
TGGACAGCAGAAACACCAAACTTATATACTCTTGAACTCTATGCAAATGGAGAAAAAATTATTGAAAGTGTTGGTTTCAGACAAATATCTATTGATGGCAAAGTGTTCAAAATCAACGGTGAAGCAATAAAACTTAAAGGCGTAAACCGTCATGATTTTAACTGTGAAACTGCTGCAACCGTAAATCTTGAAGAATTAGCAAGAGATATTCATCTTATGAAAGAACTGAATGTCAATGCAGTAAGAACTTCACACTATCCGAATAGTCCTGAATTTTACATGTTGTGCGATACTTTCGGCATCTATGTTATGGATGAGGCAGACCTTGAAATGCATGGTGCGTGCAGTCGAGATGGCCGATATGACATTCCGCTTTGGGAGGAATATGCAGAAAACGACTTTTTCACACCGGGTATTACAGACAGACACACAGCTCTCGTTGAACGTGATAAAAACAGACCAAGTGTTATAATATGGTCTCTCGGTAACGAAAGTTCCTTCGGAAAAGCATTTTTTGAAGGTGCTAATTATATTAAGAATCGTGACAAAACCCGACCTGTTCATTATGAAGGTTTACAAAATGCTGACCCTAAATACTATTATACAGAGCTTGTAGATATGGTAAGTATGATGTATCCGTCATTTGAAACTATCCGTGAAAAGGTGCTTGATAATCCACAGGAAAATCGCCCGTTCGTACTTTGCGAATACACTCACGCTATGGGAAATAGTTGTGGTGACATTGCTGAATATTGGGATATGATTTATAACAATGAGCAGATGATGGGTGGATTTGTCTGGGAATGGGCAGACCACGGTATAAAGACGGATAAAGGTTTCTTGTATGGTGGTGACTTTAAAGAACCTGAACATGACGGAAACTTCTGTGCAGACGGTTTGTTGACCCCTGACAGAAAAATCAAATCAAATGCACTTGAAATGAAAGCAGTATATGGCGGTAAAACAAAGTCAGAAGTAAATATTGTTGATATTCCTGCAAGTACATATAAATTCTCATCAGCAATTGATATTGAAGTAAATGAACATACTGGCGAAATTACATCAATAAAAGCTGACGGAAAAGAAATTCTTCGTGTACCAATGCATTTCAACATCGTACGATACACAGATAATGACAGAGACCTTATTCCTCATTGGATAGGAAGATGTCATCTTGATTCTTGCAGACCTCATATTTTCTCTTGCGAAAAGAAAGAAAATTCCTATAAATTCAAGGGATGCCTTGCTGCTAACTGTTTGATGCCTGCAGCAGAATTTGAATTAATGTATGAGGTTTCAGGTAACACACTAACAGCAACAATTGAATACAAACTTGCTGATTATGTGGAGAATTTCCCACGCTTCGGTATTGAGTTTGGTGTAGATAAGGCTCATGCAAACTTTTCTTATGCGGGGTTTGGACCTTCAGAAAGTTATGTCGATAAGCACATTGCCTGCGAATATGGATATTATGTAAATTCTGCTCAAGAAAACTATGACCATAAATACATTCGTCCACAGGAATCAGGTAGCCATTATGCTTGTAAGTATATGGCAGTAAAGGATTTATTTAAAGTTACTGCAGAGCAACCCTTCTCATTCTCGGTAAATCCTTACACAACAAAACAGCTTTGTGAAACACTTCACTCTTTTGAGTTGGAAGAAAACGAATTTGTTAATGTTTGTATCGACCTTGCAATGCGAGGTGTAGGCTCACATTCATGTGGTCCCGAATTGCCAGAT
>JAZRQI010000001.1:0-7867 GCA_045649705.1 Acutalibacteraceae bacterium | reverse complement strand
CAAGGAACAATCCGTTGGGAACATACTTATCTGTGCGAACAACGATTTCACCGTTTTCACCGACACCAACGGGTTTTCCGTCAGAGTCAACGATGTCGATATCGTAAAGAGGAATAGGTTTACCCATAGAACCAACTTTAGGCTGCATACCTGCAAGGTTTGCGATTGTGAGAGTTGTTTCTGTCTGACCGAAACCTTCCATAATACGAAGACCTGTTGCTTTTTCAAATTGTTTGAACACCTCAGGATTCAATGCCTCACCTGCTGTTGTTGCGTGAACAATTGAACTCAGGTCATACTGTGAGATATCCTGTTTGATAAGCATTCTGTACATTGTGGGAGGTGCGCAGAATGTTGTGATTTTATGTTTAGCAAACATAGGAAGAATGTCTGCTGCATTGAAACGGTCAAAGTCATATACAAACACTGCACCTTCGCAGAGCCACTGACCGTAAAGTTTACCCCAGAGTGCTTTACCCCAGCCTGTATCTGAAATTGTGAAGTGAACACCGTCTTTTCTTACACAATGCCAGTATTTTGCAGTGATGAAGTGACCGAGGGGATATTTATGTGAATGTGCTGCAATTTTGGGATACCCTGTTGTGCCTGATGTAAAGAACATAAGCATGGGGTCGTCTCCACAAGCTGCATCTTCAGTTCTTACGTATTTTCTTGTGAAAAGTACGCTTTCATCATCAAAGTTATGCCAACCCTCTCTGTGTCCGCCAACTATGATTTTTGTTTCAAGTGAGGGTGAATTCTTCGCAGCAAGGTCAACCTGTTCAGGCGTGTTATCAGTTGCTGTACAAACAATAGCCTTGACGTTTGCTGCATTGAAACGGTATTCAAAATCATGGTCTTTAAGCTGATGTGTTGCAGGAATTACAACTGCACCTAATTTATGAAGACCGAGAATTGACATCCAGAACTGATAGTGACGCTTGAGAACAAGCATAACCTTGTCACCTTTCTTGATGCCCAGAGATTTGAAGTAGTTAGCAGCCTGTGCTGAACCGCGTTTCATATCGTTGAAAGTGAATTTTCTTTCTGACTTGTCAAGACCTACGTGAATCATTGCAAGTTTATCGGGATATTTATCTGCAATTTCGTCAACGACGTCAAATGCGAAGTTGAATTTATCGTCATCTGTGAAAGAAATGCCTGTAATCATACCGTTTTCATCCTCTGTTGTGTGGATGAATTTTTCACAGATAAGGTCTTCTGTATTTCTTGCAGAAACAATGCTTGAACGCATTTCTTCTTCGGGAAGTTCCTCATCCCCTGCAAAAACAACTGCAAGGAAAGTACAGTCTTCACCGCCAATTGCAATCATACCGTGAGGCTCTGATGAGTTGTAGAAAATACTGTCACCCTCGCTGAGGATTTCAGTATTATCACCAATCTGTACTTTAAGAGTACCGCTGATAATCATATCAAACTCCTGACCGCCGTGAGTTGTTGTATGTATGGGTTTTTCCTGCTGTTCTGCAGAATATTCATATTTTACGAAATAGGGTTCACCCAATTTCTTCTTGAAACGGGGTGCTAAGTTCTTGATTTCAATGCCGTCTTCACTTGCAGTTACCTGACCTCTTCCCTTTCTTGTAACAGTATAAGAAGTAAGGTTTGCACTCTGTCCTTCAAGAATATCTGAAAGCTCAATACCGAATGCAAGTGAGCATTTGTGGATAAATGTGAAAGGAAGGTCTGTTTTACCACCCTCGTAAGCATTGTACTGTTCAACGGAAACATCTGTTTTTTCAGCCATTTCCTCAACTGTGTAGCCCGCATCAAGACGCATAAGTCTGATTCGCTGTACTACCTCAATAAGCTTGTCTGATGAATGATTTTCCATTTTCATAACCTCCAAAAATTGATGGATTTGAAACTCTGAAACAAACAAAAACCGCCTCAAAGCTTCTGAAAACTTTGAGACGGAATAAAATCTAATCCGCGGTACCACTCAAATTGCACTTAAAAGTGCCACTCTGCAGAGCCAATCAGCCCCTTCGCACTAACGCAGCGTACGCGTAAGACACTACTCAGCAAAAGCCTTTTGCATCTTCAGCTCGGAAGTGATGGGACCTGATAGGAACGATTGCAGTTTCACACCAACCAACTGCTCTCTGAAAACCGAAACGAATCGTCCGTCTTCGTCATTGCTTTTAAAATATTGAAAAAATTATAACACCGTTTTAATTTTGTGTCAATAGTTTTAACTAAAAAACTTATACAATAGTAAGCAGTAAATTTGCACCGAGAAAAGCAATATTCACCAAAGTAAACACAAGGATATATTTTGACGCTTTTATATCCTCTTTCTGCACGAGTTTAAAGGATATAAGACTTGCCATTGAGGCTATGAGAGTTCCCAGTCCTCCAAGGTTCACACCCACAAGCAAATCTTTTACATTATCAGTAAAATCCGAAAGAAGAATTGCCGCAGGTACGTTTGAAAACACCTGACTTGAAATAATACCTACTGCCACTTCCCTTCCCGACACGGTGTTTCTCAGGAACTCACTTACTGCAGTGATGTTGCCCAGATTTCCGATAAACACAAACAGGAATACGAAAGTCAGCAAAAGGCTGTAATCAACGTGTTTTATTGTTTCTCTGTCAAAAATCAGGATAACTGCAAGAGAAATTACAAACAAGATTCTGTAATCTACAACTCTGAAAACGCTGAGCAGCGCAAGGACAAATAAAGCACCGTATATTATTAGTTTTTTGTCAAAATTGAGTTCTGTTTTTTCTGCAGAAAACGTGATTTTTTCTTTGCCGAGGAAAAGAGAAAAAGCTGCTACCAACACAAGTGACAGAAGAGCATAGGGCATAATTGCCGAAAAGAAATCACTCATTGACATTTCGTACTTTGAAAACAGATACAGGTTCTGAGGGTTTCCTATAGGTGTTGCCATACTGCCTAAGTTTGCTGCAACTGTTTCAAGAGTCACAAGAATGATTGCTTTTTCCTTTTTGCCTGTCATATTGAGAATTATCAGGGTAAAGGGAACAAAAGTTATAAGCGCCACATCATTTGTAATTAGCATTGATGAGAAAAAGCAAAGCAGACTCAGTGTAAGACTCAATGCCCAAAAACTTTTTACATACTTCAGCATCTTTTCCGCAAGAACACGGAACACTCCCATTCTGCCGAGACCTGATGTTACCGCCATAAGACTGAAAAGCAGAACAAGGGTTTTGAAGTCAATGTACTCTACGTAACCCTTGTTAGGTGTGACAATAAAACATGACACAACTGCCAGAACAAAGGAAATCACAAGTACAATTTCACCTTTGATAAATTGCATAACTTTTTTCATTATATCACCGTAGATTTTTTAGTATATTCTAATAAAAATTCTATCATATTTTTTACGAAAAAGGAAGTGACAAATTTCCATATTTTATTGATTTTTATTTTACCATCTTGTATAATCTACTATATATAGTGTAAGGTAGGTTAAGTATGGATATTATTTTAACTTTATGCGATGAATTCAAACTGAAACAATGGCAGGTTGAAAACGTAGTAAACCTCATTGACGAAGGTAACACAATCCCCTTCATCGCACGATACAGAAAAGAGGCTCACGGAACACTTGATGACCAGACTCTCCGTGCCGTCAATGACAGACTGGATTATCTCCGCAATCTGGACAAGCGTCGTGAAGAAATCTTCTCTTCAATTGAAAAGCAGGAAAAGATGACAAAGGAAATTGCCGATGCAATTGAAAAAGCAATGACCCTTGTTGAACTTGAAGATATTTACAGACCTTTCAAGCAGAAAAGGAAAACACGTGCATCCGTTGCAAAAGAAAAAGGTCTTGAACCTCTGGCACTCGACATTCTCGAACAGTATGACAATTTTCCTGCTCCTATTGAAGAGGCAGAAAAATACGTTGATTCTGAAAAAGGTGTTGAAACCGCAGAAGATGCTTTAAAAGGTGCAATGGACATCATTGCTGAAATCATTTCCGACAATGCGGAAATCAGAAAAAGACTCCGTAACCTTTTCACAGTGTGCGGTAAAGTTATTACTGTTGCAACTGATGAAAATGCAGAGAGTCCTTATACTCAGTATTACGATTATAACGAGCCTGTTGAAAAAATCGCAGACCACAGAGTTCTCGCAATCGACAGAGCAGAGCGCGAAGGTTTCATCAAGGTCAAGCTTGAACTTGACATCGCAAAGGCTCACGGTGTTATCAACAGAATCTACCTGAAAAACGGTAACTCTCTTTCAACAGAAGTTGTACGCGAAGCAGGTGCAGATGCGTATTCACGTCTTATCGAGCCAAGCGTTCAGAGAGAAATCAGAAACATTCTTACAGAAAAGGCTGATGTTTCTGCTATCAAAAACTTTTCAATGAACTTAAAACAGTTACTTCTTCAGCCTCCCGTAAAAGGCAGAACAGTTCTCGGTCTTGACCCCGGTTACAGAACAGGATGCAAGGTAGCAGTTGTCGACTCAACAGGTCGTGTACTTGACACAGGTGTTATCTACATCACCCACTCAGAGGCACAGAAAGAAAGCGCAAAGGTTACAATCAAATCACTTATCAATAAACACAACGTAGATACTGTATCAATCGGTAATGGTACTGCATCAAAGGAAACCGAGATTTTCACTGCTGATTTACTTAAAGAAATCGACAGAAAAGTTTCTTATATGGTAGTAAGTGAGGCAGGTGCTTCCGTTTACTCAGCATCAAAACTGGCAGCTGAAGAATTCCCCCAGTTTGACGTATCTTTGAGAAGTGCTGTTTCAATTGCAAGACGTTTGCAGGACCCCCTTGCAGAGCTTGTAAAAATTGACCCCAAATCAATCGGTGTGGGACAGTATCAGCACGATATGCCTCAGAACGAGCTTGGCAATGCACTTGACGGTGTTGTTGAAGACTGCGTTAACAACGTAGGCGTTGACCTTAACACAGCATCACCCTCTCTTCTTTCAAGAGTTTCGGGCATCAATTCATCTGTTGCTAAAAACATCGTTATTTACCGTGAAGAAAACGGTGCATTCTCAGGCAGAAACGAACTGAAAAAAGTTCCCAAGCTAGGTGCAAAGGCTTTTGAACAGAGTGCCGGTTTCCTGAGAGTTTCGGAAAGCAAAAACGTTCTTGACAACACAGGTGTTCACCCTGAAAGTTACAAGGCGACTGAACAGCTTCTTAAAACCTGTTCATATACTCTTGACGATGTGAAAAACTCCAACATCGCAGAACTTGCTGACAGAGTTTCACAACTTGGCGAAGAAAAAGTGGCAGAACATCTGGGCATAGGTGTTCCTACACTTACCGATATCATCAAAGAACTCTCACGTCCCGGACGTGACCCCCGTGATGAGCTCCCTCCCCCATTACTCCGCACAGACGTTATGGAGATGAAGGACCTGAAAGCCGGTATGCAGCTTAAAGGTACTGTCAGAAATGTTATTGACTTCGGTGCTTTCGTTGACATCGGCGTTCATCAGGACGGACTCGTTCACATTTCACAGATTACCAACAGATTTATCAAACACCCCTCAGAAGTGCTGAAAGTCGGCGACATCGTAACTGTATGGGTTATCGGTGTTGACGAAGCAAAAAAGAGAATTTCACTCACTATGAAAGAGCCTAAGGCTCAGTAAATAAATAAACAATATTCCTAAGGAGGGAATTTTATGGCAACATACAATGCACCGTTCAGAGATAAAAACTCCGAACGCTACATGTATGCAGGAAGAATCGAAAGAATGATTGAAACTGTTGAAGAAAAACTCGTTCTTCGTTCACTAGTTCTTGACGATTACTACTTCTGCGAAGGACAGGAAACTGTCGAAAACAAAGACAAAGGTGAATGGACTGCATTCCCCGAAGGTTCACGTTGGGGTTCTCCCGAACACTACTGCCGCTTCAAGCACAGCTTCACTGTTCCTGAAGAATTTAAGGGCGGTAACGTTTTCTACGAAGTTATGCCTACATACGGCTCAGGCAGAGACGGTTGGAGAACAAGTGACACACAGTTCATCATTTTCGCTAACGGCAAACTGATTCAGGGTTGCGACTCAAACCATAAGGAAGTTCTTCTTCTTGACAATGCTCAGGGAGGAGAAACATATGATATGCACCTCAATGCATACCTTGATAAACACGAATACAGAGGACAGAGAGTTTTCAAAGCAAGAATCAAGCAGATTGACCCCATTCTCTGGAAGCTTATCTTCGACCTTAAAACACCTCTTGAAATTGCAGAGCAGTATGGTCCTGACGACATGGACCGCGTTGACATCATCAAGGTTCTCAACGCTGCTGTCAACCTCCTTGTTATTGACGCAACTCACGAAGAACTTGTTGAATCTGCAAAGGCTTGTATGGAATATCTTGATGCTAACCTTTACGGCAAAATGACACTTGATGTTACAACATCAGGTATCGGCCACACTCACATCGACGTAGCTTGGCTCTGGAGACTCCGTCAGACAAGAGAAAAAGCAGGACGTTCTTTCGCAACAGTTCTCAAGCTTATGGAAGAATATCCCGAATATAAATTCATGTCTTCACAGGCTCAGCTTTATGAGTATGTAAAAGAAGATTACCCCGAAGTTTACGAGGGTATCAAAAAGATGGTCAAAGAGGGTCGCTGGGAAGTTGAAGGCGGTATGTGGGTTGAACCCGATACAAACGTACCCTCAGGTGAATCACTTGTACGTCAGTTCCTTGTAGGTAAGAGATTCTTCAAGAAAGAATTTGACGTTGACTGCAAGATTATGTGGGAACCTGACGTTTTCGGTTATTCTGCAGCACTTCCTCAGATTATCCGCAAGAGTGGTTGCGACTACTTTATGACAACAAAAATTTCATGGAACGAATACAACCGTGTACCCTTTGACACATTTATGTGGAAAGGTATTGACGGCACAGAAGTTCTTTCACACTTCTCACCCAGCCGCAGCGGTGACGACGTAGGCACACGTTTCATGACTACATACAATGCTTATCTTTCACCCTCTGATATGATCGGCGGTTGGCACAGATATTCACAGAAAGACCTTAACAACAATGTTCTTATGACATTCGGTTGGGGTGACGGCGGCGGCGGTCCCACAAGAGAAATGCTTGAATACGGTAAACGTCTTAACAAAGGTCTTCCCGGATGTCCCAAGTTTGTAAACGAACCCTCGCTTGACTTCTACAAACGTCTTGAGGAAGAAGTAGGTTCATCTGACAGACTTCCCACATGGGTTGGCGAACTCTACCTTGAATTCCACAGAGCAACTCTCACTTCACAGGCTGCTAACAAGAAGAACAACAGAAAAACTGAAATTCTTCTCCACGACCTTGAAACTATTGCTTCAATTGCCAACATCGAACTTGGTGAAGAATATCCCAGAGATGAATTCACAGCTGACTGGAAATGCATCCTTCTCCATCAGTTCCACGATATTCTCCCCGGTTCTTCAATCAATGAAGTTTACGAGGATTCTGACGTAGCATACGGCAATCTTCTCAAAGAAGGTAAAGCAAGACTCACAAGAACTCTTGAACTCATCGCTGAAAACGTTGCAACAGATGCTGACTCACTTGTTGTATTCAACACTCTCGGCAAATCAAGAAACGATGTTGTAATTGCTGATATGCCTGAAAAAGAAAGTTTCATCATTGTTGACGCTGACGGCAACGAAATGAAGTGGCAGAAAACTTACGACGGAAAACTCTGTTTCCTGGCTGAAAACGTTCCTGCAAAGGGTTACAAAGTATTCAGCATTAAAGAAGGCACAAAAGCAGACAATTCTGTTATCGATGCTACTGCTACAGGCTTTGAAACAAAATACCTTAAAGCAGAATTCAACGCTGACTACAATATCACAAGCCTTATCCAT